>NZ_JAUBPB010000054.1:0-46692 GCF_036700545.1 Microcoleus sp. SVA1B4 | reverse complement strand
CTAAGAAACTAACTTACTATTTTAATTGATATGGTGGTATGGGCGTCCCGCCCTTCAAAAATGGTCGGGCTGCACGCCCATCCCACAAAATTGTGGAAGTTATTTAATTCTCATTCCTTAGTTGAAAGAATGAATATATTAAAAAAAATCGTCAAGTTAAATTTATTAGGTCTCCGATAATTGGCAAAAAAAATGATAATAAAACCACAAAAATTAGGCGGAGATAAATTTTTAGGGCTGGGATTTTTCAAGCATTCCCAGTGCTGCGAGTCAGATATGCGGAATGTGCGCTAAAGAGCGATCGCACAAAAACTGTCGCAGTTGCACACCGATCGCCTCCAGAGAAAAATGAGTTTCCACCCGAATGCGAGCGCGCTTGCCCAACTCCCGCCCCCACACCCGATCGTCTAAAACCCGACCGAGCCCCCCCGCCAAAGCGGTTGCATCCTCACGGCGCACAACGATCCCGCCGTCAGCTTCGCCCCCCTCGAAAATATCAGGCACTCCAGGCGCGTCAGCAGCCACAACGGGCAACCCGCAAGCCATCGCCTCCAGCGGTGCCACCGGAAACCCCTCATGCCGAGAAGGCAAAGTATAAACGTCAGCAGCCGAGAGGTACTGTCGCATCAAAGCGCGATCGCGCACATATTTATTCACCCAAACAATGCCCGAAAGCTGCATCTGAGCGATTCGCTGGCTCAACTCCTCCGCGTCGCTACCAGTCCCCACCAGCAACAGCCGCAAATCTCGGCCTGGGCGATCGCGACAGATCCCTTCCCAAGCTTCCAGCAAAATATCTAACCCCTTGCGGCGGATGTCAATCCGCCCGTGACAGGCGACAATTTCAGCGTCACCGGGAAAACCCAGCAGTTGTCGAGCTTCCCCGCGATCCATAGGCTGCCACAGTTCCAAATCCAGCGGGTTAAAAATGCGGGCAATCTTGGCAGGAGGCACGCCATAGCGACTTTGCACGCGCTGTACCTCGGTTTGCGAAGCAATAATTAAACCCGCGCTCGCTTTGAGGGCGATCGGGCGCGACAAACCTTCCCAAGGACTAACCTGAAAATCGCCCCCCTGAAACGTGGCAAAAACAGGCAGCCCCATCCGCCACCCCAACCAAGTGCAAGCGT
The DNA here is from genome assembly GCF_036700545.1 of Microcoleus sp. SVA1B4. Classification (NCBI taxonomy): domain Bacteria; kingdom Bacillati; phylum Cyanobacteriota; class Cyanophyceae; order Oscillatoriales; family Microcoleaceae; genus Microcoleus; species Microcoleus sp. SVA1B4. The sequence goes on along the minus strand of NZ_JAUBPB010000054.1, from coordinate 45,562 downwards.
CGAAGCGCGGGTACTCGTATTCTTGGCAGAGAATCGCTTGGCAGTTTTCCCGTCGCAGTTCTGCCGCCAGCAACCCCAGCGGTGTAGCCAGATAAGGAGTAACGCTTTTCACCCCTGCCAACATCAGACGGCCCAGGCCTCGAACCTCTCCAAACATATCCTGAACCGTCCACCCTTGAGGGTTAACCATCTGGCGACGGACAGCTTGGTAAAGTTGAGGTGCGGGCAGGGTGCAGATTGTTGCACCTGTGTCTTTGTGGGTGTAGCGCACGGGTTCAGCCACGCTACCAGAGATGCAGAATAACACTGTCCGCACCCCTGCCCGTCGCAGCGCCTCAATGTAGCCAAACATCCAGCCCCCCGTCATTTCGTTGCAGAAAGCTTCAAAGGAAACCCCGATGGTATCTAAAAAATCTTCGATTAAATCGCCCCAGTGCAGGAGAGCGATCGTTGGTTCTGGTTGGAAATTCATAAATTTTATGGCTTCTGCCAAGCTGATGCTGTTTCCGTTCCCAGGGAATCAGGTTTGTGCCACCAATAGCTCGTCCACGTTACAGGACTCAGGGCAGTACAGAATAATAAGCGCATGAGGGCAGGCAAGCGAGAGAAGGCAAAATCATGGCAGACTACTGTCAGGGGATTGATAAAAGTAGCAGAACTCTGGTAAGGCAAACCGATTAATCCTGTCAGTTCATCGATCGTATAGCCGCGCCGAACGTGACCCCATTCTGCCATCACCTCTGCTTCAGGCGGACAGAGCGGTTTCATCACGCCGTAGTAGGGAAAGCGCCAGTTTTCATTGGGACTGCTCACTAATAAAAAACCCTTGGGTTTAAGAACTCGCAGCGCTTCAGATACAGCTTTTTGGTGGTCGGGAATGTGTTCGAGAACGTCGAACATCGTCACTGCATCAAAGGACTCATTTTCAAACGGTAAATTGGTCGCGTCGCCACAGATGAAGCGTACTTTTTCCTGCCGATTGCAAGGAACATTTGCATATTTAGGATCGAGGTCAATGTTAGTAATTTGCGCTTGCGGATAAAGTAAAGACGTTAAGCCTCCTTGACCTCCTCCTACTTCTAAAATTTCTTTAAAGGGCATATCTGGCGAAATGCGGTGAATTGCCCGCATCTTTTCTCGGTAAAAGAATCCCAGGGTCAAGGGCTGACCGAAAGGGTTGCGGGCTAAGAAATTGCCCAGCTTTTCTTTATGTGTTTCCGATTTCTTGGTCTCAACAACTGTTGCCATAATCTTCCTATAATTGGAAAAACTATTGATCCTTATTTACACGATTTTTGAGGTAAAAGCTGACTCCCGCAAAGCAACCTAATACCTCTGCCAATAGCGTTCTATTAATCCCTTTAAATCCGGTCAAAAGACCGATTAAAAATCGTTTCACATAATAGAGAGGTAAAATGATGAATAAGCGAAGCAAGTTCCCCCAGTGCTTGTAGCGCCCGAACTGAATCAAAAGGGCCGCGATGTGACCCCGCATATATTGGTACATCTGATGTTTCAAGCTATCGAGATCGCCCCGGTGATAGTGATAAACAACAGGGGTCGGATCGTAGTAGCAAATCCACCCTTCCGCCAGCACTCTATACCATAGCTCTGAATCTTCACTGCACCCAGATGCCCCTGCACCCAAGCGTTCGTCAAAGTCTCCTAGTAACTCAAAAGCTTCACGCCGAAAAGCCATATTTGCTCCTGCACCAATGCGCCAAACGGGAACCCCTAGGTGTTTCGTATCCTTAAAAAATTCAGCGTCAAAAGTCAGAGATCGGTATCCCCAACCAAAGCCAGTATCACCTTTTTGGAATATTAATTGGGCTTCTGTTTCGAGTTCAGCAGGCAGGACGAGGCCGGTTACAGCGATGATCTTGGGTTCGCGGAAGCTTTGTGCAATCCTGGCCACCCAGTCAGGGTGAACGATCACATCGTCATCGGTAAACGCAATAATGTCGCCTGTACAGTGGCGGATGCCAGTATTGCGGGCGACGCTTAAACCAGGGCGAGGTTCTAATACATATTTGACTCCAGGGATCTCAGCCACCAGTTGGCGGGTAGCGTCTGAACTCGGAGCATTATCAATCACGATGAGCTCGTGAGCAGGTTGGGATAAATTTTGCAGGGATTGCAAACATCGCGCCAATTGTTCTGGCCGATTTCGAGTGCCGATTACGACAGAAACAGATGCGCTGCTAGTCTGGTTCAAGCGTTCCTGCAGCTTGGCCAGGGGTTGCTCTAAGGCAGTCAGGGCATCAAACTCAGGGGACTGGTGCCACGCCCGATTTTTTTTGTAAACTTCTGGCAAAGGCGCTTTAAAACCTTGCTCTAGCAGGTGGCTGCCGACTGCAGGCGCGATCGCCAGCGCCGCTAGATTCGCTAGTTGTGAAGCCGAGATTGGCAACTGATCCTCTAAAATCTCCCGTTCGCCAAGGGGGATATTATGCCACCAAAACACTACATATATTCCGGCGTAGTTGGAAATCAAGGGCAATTCAGGAATATTTTCGCTCAATTCGACATTGAGAACTTTCCAAGGCTTGCTCACAGAAATTACCTCAAGAAATATTATTTATGAGCTGTTTAGCCAGCTAATTTTGCACGCCCCAATATCAAGCTGCGTTCTTCTGGGCTCATGCGAACCACACGGCTAATTCCGGCCCACTTACCACGGACAAAACTCCCATTTATCTCCACTTCCGCTGGATTCATCCGCCCCAAAGCTGCTCTTAAAGATTGAATCAGGACATTTTGGGAAGCTTTCACCGCATCGATAATAAATTTCAACAGCCAATCTCGATAAGAACCAGACCAGAGAAGAGAATCGCCCAAAACTTGAGAGGTTCCTAGACCATAGTTAATGTCGATCAAGTATTTTTGAGAAGTACGCCTAGCCGGAATAAAGTGTCTTAACTGACAGTCGGGAGTGTACCACAGGTCGTATCCTGCTCCGTAAATCCGCAAAGCAATTTCCACATCTCCCCCTGATATGAGCTTAGTTCCGATGCGATCTTGAAGTAACGGTTTATCTATCCAGCCAGTATGAGCGAGGGCTGCTCTATTCAGAACTAATCCTGCTCCCACTAAACAAGATTTTTTTTGGGGTTCTGTACCGTGTTCTTGTTGTGCGAAGGAGTACCCATAATTCAATACATATTTGGCTGGTAGAGTTTCCCAATCTAAAATTACTCGACCGCCAAAAGCCCCGCAGTCGGGATGAGCCGCTGCAAATCTAACAGCTTGTTCCACCCAATTTTCTGCCAGGAAGCAATCGTCATCTACAAAAGCAATCCAATCAGCAGTTGTATTTTTAACGCCACAGTGGCGGGCATAGGTTAATCCTTGCTGTGTTTCTGATACTGTAGAAAGCTGGGGAATTTGCCCCAAAACTCGATATTTTTCGACAATTTTCTGCGTATTATCGGTGCAATTATTGTCAACTACTAAAACTCTCCACTCTAGGTTGGGTGACACTCTTTGTTGGGAAAGAGCTGAGAGAGCTTTGTCTAAAACTGGAGCATTGTTATAAGTACAAATTACGATATCAATCGGCGGAAGCTTACTCATATTTAACTATTCTTCCCTGCGTTCAATAGGAAACAGATTTCGGAAAAAACTCTCCTAATTTTAGGCAAATTGCTGCCTAATTTTTTCAATTAGTTTTAAAGAGCGGGGATATTCCCCAAACAGACCTACAACACCGCCCCACAACTCGGCTAGAATCATGGACGGAGGCAATACATGGCACCCTCTGACACTTTTTTGTAACTGATTTAACTGATTGGCAAACCACCAGGCTACAAGCGAGCGCAATTTCGAGCGTTGGCTCGGATCGGTCTGATAAGATTTTACGACAAAAGCCATAAAACCTAAACCCCACGTCCAATACTGGCGGCGCAATTTTTCATATTCCCGGCGGTGTTGGTGAAACACCAGATAGCGAGGCTCATAGACGAGGGGATAGCCAGCGCGAACAACTCGATAAAACATATCTAAATCGCCACCGCCGGGGAGAGGCGCACCTGTATCGAGTGCATCATCAAATCCCCCTAATTTCAGTAGAACATCTCGGCGAAATGCCATATTGCAACCAGCTCCAAATATGCCAGCCCCACAGGGGTATAAGGGATTATAGGGCAAGATTTGACCATAACGAATTTTTTCAAAACCGCGTCGAAAGCCTCCTCTGCTTTCAAATAAAATTTGGGCTTCAGTCACTAACTCATAAGGCAGCACTAACCCTGTAAAACCGCCAGCATCAGGATTTTCTGCCCAAGCTTCCCTCAAGCCTTTGAGCCATTGGCGATCGGGCGTGACATCATCGTCAAGAAAGGCTAATAGTTCGCCATTTGCTTCCTGCAGGGCGCGATTGCGAGCGAAGTCTAAACCTGGTTTTGGTTCCCTGGCATAGCGAACTCCTGGTAGAGAGTCTACCAATTTCTTCGTTCTTTCATCTGAAGGTGCATTATCAACTACTAACACTTCAAAGTAAAGCTTTTCACCCGAAATAGGTGTTTGCAACTTGAGTAAATGTTGCAGGCACCGCGCCAAGTTGTCCGGCCGATCTTTCGTACAAATTGCTACTGTCAGCGGCGGAAAGGGATCGCCATTTTCGGCAGGAGTTAGCTCTTCTCTAATCGATTCCTGAAGTAACTTAATGCCAACCTCCCGTTCAATGATTTTAGCTAAATCTTCAGGAGAAAGGACGGTCTTGGGAGGAAGAGGCTGCATGATCAAACCAACAGCTTTATCTTTGCGCCGCACAACTAAGGCAATTCCTGTATCCTCCTCAGAAATTATCAGATTTGGGAGGGGCTGTGTCACTTCAATGTCAAGGATGGGATAAGGCATAAATAATTCACCAACTTACTCTTAGTTTTTTACTTAGTTTTGTACGTTACGGTGTTGCAAGTGATAAAGCTTGGCGAAGAGGCCGTCGAGTTTCAGCAAATACTGGAGGTTGCCTTGTTCGATCGCCCTGCCATTTTCCATCACAATAATTTTATCCGCATTTTCTATCGTCGATAAGCGGTGAGCAATGACAATGACGGTACGATCCTGGCTGAGGGTATTGAGGGCATCCTGAATCAAGTTTTCGGCAATACTATCCAGAGCATTCGTTGCTTCATCCAGAATTAGAATATCTGGGTTGCGGACAATCGCCCGAGCGAGGGCAATGCGCTGCCTTTGCCCGCCAGAAAGGCGAACGCCGCGATCGCCCACTTTCGTGTCATACCCTTGCGGCAGTTGGCTGATAAAATCGTGAGCATTGGCAAGTTTTGCCGCCTCAAAAATTTCTGCCTCGGTTGCTTCTAAACGCCCGTAGGCGATATTATCCCTCACCGTCCCGCTAAAGATATGGACATCTTGGCTGACAATCGCAATTCGTTTCCGCCAGTCCATTAAATTCAGTTCTTTTAATGAGCAGTCGTCAACATAAATTCCTCCTGACGTTGGCTCGTAAAAGCGGCAGAGGAGGCTGATGATCGTAGATTTTCCCGCACCCGATGGCCCCACTAAAGCAGTCGTTTGGCCGCGTTTTAACTCGACGGAGACAGCCTCTATTGCCGGCCGATCTTCAGGATTGTAAGTTAAGGAAACTGACTCAAAATAGATCGCCTGCTTCAGCTTGTCAAAGGGAACGGTACCAGAGCGGATGTAAGGTTTATCCGAAGTGTCTAAAAAAGACATCACCACTTCAGCAGAACAGGCAGTAGAGACTAAACCTAACCTCGCGATATCTAGTTGTTGCACCTGCGGTTGCAAGCGGTAGAGGATGAATAAAAAAGTCAGCAGCGTTGGCATAGCTGACTGGTTTTGCAGGAGGGCGATCGCCAAAATTGCTAGCAGGAGGAGTGCGGAAAAAACTTCATAGAGCGGATTGATGAGCCCTCCCAGCATATCGAGTTGCAAAAAGGTGTTTCGCACCTGCTGGGAAGCGCGATCGAAGCGTTCTTGCTCGTAAGATTCCCGTCCAAAGGAGCGGATGGTTTTCATCCCCCCTAATCCCTCCCACATTCGGACAGCGAGCTGAGAATTGGCGTCTACCGCTTGCTGTGCCAGATGTTTGACTCGGCGTGTCACCAACTGGATGAACTGTGAGATGAGGAAGAGCGCTATACTGATAATTAAGGTGAGTTGCCAAGAGATGAGCAGTAACAGCGTCGCCAGGACAGTAATCGTACAAGCAGACGTAATCAAGTTAACAAACAAACTCAAAGCTTTGCTAGTCTGCCAACTCTCTGTTGCCAAAATATTCATAATCTTTCCCGATTCGCTGCGCTCTAAGAAAGAGTAGCTAACGGTTAAAGTTTGGTTAAAAATTTGGCAGCGTAATCGGTTGCTAATTCGCGAATTTAACCAAGCAAAAAGTAGAGAATTACTATAGACAATCAGGTTTTTGATGAGGATGCTGACTAAAATACAAAATGGGATGATTAAGGCGCGGTAGCCAGCAGGAACACCAGCGAATATCTGGTTCAGAGAATCAATGAAAGAATTGCCAGTTACAGCCTGAGTTTGTTCTTGCTGTAAAGTTTGCAAAAAGGGAATGAATAAGCTAATGCCAAAGCCGTCGGAAAGGGAAGCAAGCATACCCAAGGAAATCATTGCCGGGATTGCCCAAGGATAAAGCTTGAGGAGGGGTAGCAGAGTTCTAATAGCCTGAATTTCTTTTTTCATAAGACAACTCTGCCTTTGTCGGTGGCGTGGCGCTAATTTTTACTTAAGGGAGCGTGTCAATATTTGGTTGATTTCGCTGGACAAGGAGGGAAATTGACTGGTGAAAAATGTTCCCTATCGTTACCATGAATTCGATCTTTTTGCGCCGGAGCTCTACCAACACCTCCCGGCCCATCGGTTGGTTCTCAGAGTATGGCGTATCTTCTACTCTCACAGGTGCATCTAGAGCATCCTGATGTTTCCCAGACTGGGATAATAGGTTTAGAAGGCTCTTTCCCAATACTATGTAAAAGCCAGAACGTAATAAGGGTGAGATGCACTCAGTTTTTAAAGCTTGGAATAACCAAAAGAGCGCGGTGCGATCGCGGCCGTTGCGGCTGCTTTGGTTCGCTAAGTACAGCAAAAAATTACTGGTAGATAATCGGTGCAGGAAATCGGGAATTTCGGGATGCCGTTGCTTGGCCGCTTGCAGCATCAAAGATTGAGAATTCGCCATTGTCGTATAGTTGGTAGACATAGTGTTATACATTCTGCGATAGCCAATGGAAAATTCCGGCACGGCTCGAAATTGATAAAGCTCTGCTATCCGCAGGTATAAGTCCCAGTCTTCACAGCCTTGAGCATTCCTTTCCTTCAATGTCTTGTCATAAACCCCCACCTTTTCCAAACAACTGCGACGGATCATAGAAGCACTCGCGTTTCCTATAAAGTTGTGGCAGATTAGGGTGGCGTACACGTCACCTTCAATTCTAAAAGACCGGAATCCTCCTGTTAGCAATCCTTTTTCATCTAAGTCCACTGTCCACGAATAGACTACCCCTACTTCTTCCCCTCCCTCCAACATAGATTCAACTTGTTTTTCTATGTTTTCAGGATACCAAATATCATCGGCATCAATGGGGGCAATATATTCTCCTCTGGATTTCTGAATTCCTAAGTTTCGAGCAACAGCGACTCCAGAATTTGGCTGTTTCAGAAGCTGGACGCGAGAATCTTTTTGGCCAAATTTTTCGACAATTTCAGGGGTTCGATCTTGGGAACCGTCATCGACTACTAAAACTTCAATTGCTGGATAAGTTTGAGCTAAAACTGATTTCAGAGTTTCTTCAATAAATGGCTCAGCGTTGTATGCAGGGATAATGACTGAGACGAGAGGTAAATTGGGAGATTTTTGAGAATCTGGCTGCATTGCTTTTTAACAAGATTTTTCAATTTTTTTTCTTTGTAGATTGGCATATCTACCTTACACTCGTCGCAGTCAGGACTTACACAGTCGCTGGAAGAGATAGCCGAGAAACCCCTAATAAAAATTGTACCGCCTTCTCTGTTCAACGTCAATGGTATATAGCACGTATCAATGAGTTGTGCAAAGCAAGAGAATGGTGATAGACTACAACTAAAAGTTATATTCTAAATGATAAAAAGATGCTAGTCGGCCCACAGCTACTTCGTTCAGCAATGATTTTTATTGTTTCATTGATTACATAAATCCGTGTTCTGCTAAGAATTCGGGTGTAATTGTTCCTAAACTGTTGATTGCGGAATCTTCTTCCCAAGGTTCGGGATGGGATTTTGAGCCGCTGCGGAGAAATTTGGCGACATATTTGCCCAGAATATCTGCTTCTAAGTTTACTAAACTTCCTGGTTGCAAATAGCTGAGGTTTGTCTCACCAAAACTGTGGGGAATGACAGCAACTTCAAACCAATTACCGTCAGCATCGCAATCTGCCACGGTTAAGCTGATGCCGTTGACGGCGATGCTGCCCTTGGAAACGATGTAAGGTGCGATTTGACGTTGCCATCCCGAATTTGCTGCTGGTGGGGCAGTAAAGCGCATCTCCCAAGCGTTGGCGGTTTGGGTTGATGTTGCTAAAGTGCCGATCGCATCTACGTGCCCCGTCACAAAATGTCCCCCCAATTTGCTACCGGCGCGCAGGGAGGTTTCTAGGTTCACCAAAGCATCGGGGAATGATCCCAGAGTAGTGCGGCGGAGGGTTTCTGGGGAAGCGACGGCGACAAAACCTTGCGGCAGAACTTCCACTACCGTCAAACAGACTCCATCCACGGCTACGCTGTCCCCAATGGCTAAATCTTGTAAAATCTGGTAGGAGTTGTTTGATGTGCAGGAAATTTGGAAATAATCGTTGCCTAGCGACTTCAGTTTTCCGAGAGATTGAATTAGTCCTGTAAACATAAGTATTTTTCCTTAGTCGATCGCTTATTTACATGAAACCACAGGCACAAACCAGACGCAGGAGGTTTTGCTGTCCCCCTCTCCCCCGGAGTCTATCGAAAATCTAAAATCTAAAATCTAAAATCGATAGTCCCAGATCAGTTGCAGATTCAGGCGAAGATCGAGTCATACTGGATTTAGGTGATCTTTATGTCCAAGTTCTCTACTGCCTTACAGTTTCTTAATTCTATGAGGCCGATCGAATGATTGAAATGAAAGTCGCTGGAATTGCCTTAGATGCAGCCACGCGCAGTCCTATTGTCCTATTGAGAGACGCTACTGAGCGACGGGCTTTGCCTATTTATATCGGTCAGGAGCAAGCAAAGGCTATTATTAGCGCGATCGAAGGCCACAAGCCTCCTCGACCCTTAACTCACGATCTGATGGTCAATTTCTTAGAGGCATGGAGTCTTACCTTGGAGCGTATAGTTATTCACTCGCTGCAAGATAACACGTTTTATGCCGTCCTGATCGTCCGTCAGGGAGAAGTTAAAAAAGAGATCGATGCCCGACCTAGCGACGCGATCGCCCTAGCCCTGCGAACGAACTGCCCCATCTGGGTGATGGAAGAAGTCGTCGCCGATGCTTCGATACCGGTCGATCGAGATGCTGATGAGGCAGAACGCCGGGCCTTCCGGGAATTTATCTCAAACCTCCGTCCAGAGGATTTGATTAAGAGAAGCGGCTTGGGCCCGGGCGAAACTTCCTAAACTTTATGCGCTATCGACGGTTTGGCAAAACGGAGTTGCACCTGTCTGTATTTTCCTTGGGAACCATGCGCTATTTGGCTTCTGAGGAAACTGCCTGTCAGACTGTACAACAGGCCCTGTCTCAGGGAATCAATCACCTGGAAACGGCGGCGGGTTACGGTTGCAGCGAGGAATATCTCGGTGCGGCCCTGTCGGCTGGTTTGTCTGTCCATCGATCGCGCTTCCACGTCACTACAAAAATTTCCCCAACCGAGGATGCAGCAGCAATGGAACGCTGCATCGACGCATCCCTCAAACGCCTGAATTTAGACTATATCGATTGTCTGGCAATTCACGGTTTGAATACTTGGGAACATTTGGCGATTGTGCGATCGCCCACAGGCTGCATGGAAGCTGTACGCAAAGCCCTCGCCGATGGGATCATTCGGCACGTCGGCTTTTCCACTCACGGGCCTCTAGATCTGATTTTGGCGGCAATCAATACAGATTTGTTTGAATTTGTCAATCTGCATTACTACTATTTTTTTCAGCGCAACGCCCCGGCAATTGAACTCGCCAAGCACAAAGATATGGGCGTTTTCATCATTTCCCCAGCCGATAAAGGAGGGCAACTCTACACGCCCCCGGAAACTCTCGCACAATTGTGCTCGCCTTTCTCGCCCTTAGAGTTAAACTATCGGTTTTTACTTAGCGATACGAGGATTGGGACTTTGAGTGTGGGCCCTGCAAATGCCACAGAATTAGAGCAACCCCTGAAATATTGCGATCGCGACTTTCCCCTCACCCACGCCGAAATCGCTGCGTTCGATCGGCTAGAATCGGTTATTGCAGCCACTTTGAAAACCGACAAATGCAGCCAGTGCTATGCCTGTTTGCCTTGCCCGGAAAACATCAACATTCCCGAAGTATTGCGACTCCGCAATCTCGCCGTCGGGTGCGACATGACTGACTTTGGCAAATACCGCTACGCCATGTTTGAAAATGCCGGACACTGGTTTCCTGGCAGCAAAGGCAACCGATGCACCGATTGCGGCGAATGTTTACCTCGGTGTCCCGAAGAGTTAGACATCCCAACCCTGCTCAAAGATACTCACCAGCGACTCGGTGGCAAAGCAGGCAGGCGGTTGTGGGATTGAAAAAAATGTGAAGCAGGGAAAAGGCGATCGAGCGTATCTAAGTTTTGCAATAATTACGCTAAACTTTGGTTTAAGTAAATTTAGGATACAGTCGATCGAACAACTACTTAGTTTGGCGAGTCTATGGGCCAGCCTCCCGCAACATGGCAAAAAGCCTTTTTGAGGAGTGCGAGTATCTTGCACAGCCAAGCCTACATCTAAGCGGGAACTCTCCGGCTCGCACTCTTGTCAAAGCACTCATTTGGATGCTCCCAACACACTTTAAATAGGAGCCGACAGTAGATGTAAAAACAACTAAATAAGACAATCTGATTAACACCGAGAAACTGATTTCTTTGAGAATACCCCAGTCATTTTCTTGCTGGGTGGGCGCGGGCGATACCGAATAATTTTATGACGATTGATTAACCCAATTAGATATAAAATCTAAAATCGTTCAACTGAGCGCTCACGCCGAAGTCTTAGCTCTAAAATCTAAAATCTAAAATCTAAAATTGATTGATTGCCTTCCCGATTAATTGATGGCCTGTCATCTACAACCGATCCCGCATTTACTACTATGGCTCATACTCAGTTAAACGACAGCCAGCAAAATTGTCGGCAACAAACTAAAGTTGCGACTTCCGAAAGAAGATTGAAAGCAGCTTTCAAGCCCTGTACCTACAAGTTATCTGTTACCAAAAAACAGCTAATCGGACTGCTGACTTTACAAACAATCTTGCCAGTCGGACTAACGGGAGCAGCACTTTGGCTAACATCGGCAGTTGGAAGCAACGAACTGCAAAATCAAGCTAAATCTGAACTGAGCCTTAGTGAAATTAACTACAATCTCCAACTCAATCGCGCCGCCGATCGTTTGCAAAACTCCTCTGACAGCAAAACGATCGCCCAAATAGCCTTATCTTACAACAGCGGTAAAAAATTATCATATTTGCACAAATCTGTCAATCAAATTCTAGAAAATCAAGTCAAAACAGGGGAAATAGACAGCGCGGCCTTAGTTGGAAAAAACAGGCAGATAATGGTTAGCGTCAACTCTAACCAGAAGGGAAAAAGTTTTAACCTGCAACAAATAGTCGATCGAGTATTCGCTACAAAAAACCCAATTACCGCTACCGAAATCATTGCTAAATCAGAATTTCAGGAACAATTGGGATCTTTGTCGCCCGGAAAGGGCGATCGACCTGTTCTCCTCCACTACGCAGCAATTCCCATAAAAGATCCCAAAAATCAGACAGTGATTGCGGCCTTAGTGTTAGAAAAAATTATCAGCCAAACTTCGGCGGTTGCTAACACCGAAACCCTCAAATTACAGGGCGGCGGATATCAGGCTATCTACGCACCGCTGGCTGACGGCAAATTTGTTTTGGCTTCGCAAACATTTACAAAAAACCAACAGTTACCAGACTTGCTGGCAGAGAAATCGCTGCTGAAATCTGCACTCGCAGCAGGCGGCAAACCAGTCGCCGGAAACGTACAAACAGGCAGTCAAACTTATGCAGTAGCTGCCAAATCCCTTGGCAATTTAGGGGGAAAACCCGCAGCAATTTTAGTGCGATTTATCCCCAAAAGCTCGATCGCAACTTGGTGGGAAAACAACTGGCTGCTGGCCATGTCTGCGACTGCCATTGTTCCCTTCGCCTTGGGAGTTGCCGTCACTCGCCGGATTGCCAAACCCGCTAACTCGGATTTATCAACAGCAGAGGGGAATTGGGCATTTAACTCCAGCGCCGAACTGCCGCAGCAATCGCGGACATTTGATATAATTTATGACAATTTAAATTTCGGCGAATTCCCCGATTTATTTCCCAAAAAATCGAGTTTAGATGGTCAATTAGCCGTAGATTTTCGATATAATAAAAAATTGGCGGGCGCTCGCCCGATCGCAAATCCCCACATCCCGCTCGCTTTCCAACCCCTAGAATTGCCCGAAAACTCCGTCTCAAACCAGTCGCGGCAGGTAAATACAGAAAATACAGAATTAGAAAAAAGCGCGATCGCCTTAAATCTAGTCCAGGAAGCTTGGCAAGACTTAAATCGCCTCAACTTGGAATTGCAGCCAGAAATAGTCGATCGCCAAAACACTCAAAAAGCCCTGCGAAAGAGCGAAGCACTGCTGCAAGCGATTTTAGACAACTCAACAGCAGTAATTTACATCAAAGACCTTGACGGAAAATACCTGCTCACCAACCGCCATTTTGACAATTTGTTCGACATCACCAAAGAGCAAATAACAGGTAAAACTGATGGCGATATTTTTCCCCTAGACTCTTCAGCAGCCTTGCGAGAAAACGACCTGAAAGTTCTCGAATCCTCCTCGCCTCTAACCATCGAAGAAATCATCCCTCAAGACGACGGCCCGCACACTTATATTTCTCTGAAATTTCCCCTCTGCAACTCCAAAGGTAAAGCTTATGCAGTCGGTACAATTTCTACAGATGTGAGCGATCGCAAACTGGCCGAACTCACCCTAGAAAAAGCCAAAGCAGAACTAGAAATAGAAGTCGAACAGCGCACCCTATTCCTCAAACAAGCCAACGAACTCTTGCGGTTTGAACTCGCCGCCAGAGTCCGCGGCGCCATCACAGTCAGACAAATGACGGCTCAAGTAGCCCGACACGCCAGAACAGTTGACGGCATTCTCGGCGCTTCTCTTGACCTAATTTTTCTAGTAGATCGATCGGGAAAATACACCTATGTCAGCCGCACCGCCGCTCAAGCTGCCGGCATGAACCCCAGAGAAATGATTGGCAAAACCTGGCAGGAATTAGGCTGGCCGCCAACAATTATGCAGCGGGTTCACCAAGAATGCGACGGCATATTTGCCACAGCCGAGCCCGTGAAAGGCGAAGTAATTGTCCCCACCGCAAGCTGGGGAACCCGCGACTACGAGTACATTCTCAGCCCGCTTTGTGCGACAGACGGCAGCGTCGAAGCGGTGGTGGCGACACTGCGGGATATCACTGAACGCAAAGACGCTGAGGAAGCATGGCAGTTGGCTAAAGAAGCCGCAGAACTCGCCAACCGCGCCAAGAGTGCTTTTCTGGCAAACATGAGCCACGAGTTACGCACTCCCCTCAACGCGATTATCGGCTACAGCGATATGCTAGCGGAAGATGCCGAAGAGTTAGGCAACTTACAGGTAGTCTCGGATTTAGACAAAATTCGCACTGCTGGCAAACACTTGCTGCGCCTAATTGACGACATTCTCGACATTTCCAAAATTGAAGCTGACAAGATGGAGATTTACCTCGAAAGCTTCGATGTTGGAGGCTTAATCGAGGAGGTGGTAACAACGATCAAACCGCTAATGGATAAAAACGGCAATACTTTGCAAGTATTGAGTTCTGACAATATCGGCGCGATGCACGGCGATTTGATGAAAGTGCGGCAGGTAATGCTGAATTTGCTTAGCAATGCTGCTAAATTTTCTGCTAATGGGACGATCGTGCTTACCGTCGAAAGAATTACCAGTGAAGAATTAAAAAATAAATATCAACCGAGAGTTTCTCAACTGTTAATTTTGGATGCAGAATTTTTAATTTTCCGAGTGACGGACACGGGCATCGGCATGACACCAGAACAGCAAGAGCGACTGTTCCAACCTTTTACTCAAGCCGACAATTCAACTACTCGCAAGTACGGCGGTACTGGTTTGGGATTGACTATCAGCCAGCGTTTCTGTCAGATGATGGGCGGCGATATTGAAGTTTATAGCGAGTTGAATTGCGGTTCTACTTTTACTGCTTGTCTGCCTGCTTCATTGTTTAGGCGATCGGAATTTTAATAATTTTGCAGAAATAAGAGCAAGAAGAGTCGGCGGTTGAAACCGCTACTATACAAACAATGTCCGCCTTCGCGGACTGAAGGATAATAAAATTAACTGGTTCCCAGGCTGGAGCCTGGGAACCTAAATCTAGAGGCTCTGCCTCGCTTGGAAACATGGAGGCAGAGCCTCCGGATCTGCGTTACTAGGCTCCAGCCTAGTAACGAGTAATTTAAAATTATCTGCGTTTATCCGTGTTTATCTGCCTTACATCTGCGGTTTCTGTATCAATGAATGATTTATGCAATCTTGTCTAATAATATGATGAATTACCACAAAATGCGCCAGGAAAATCAAGTTTATCGCCGCAAACACGGCATTTTGACAAAAAGTTTATTTTTGTTCCTGATTGCGGGTTCTGCGTGCCTCGGAGCCTTGCTGTGGGAGCAATCTGCGGCCTTTTCCCAGGAGCCGGTCTGCCCGACTGGCAACGCTGCTAATTTCCCGCCGCCTCCGCTTTCGCAAACCGAAAAAAGCGTGCCGAGTCTGTGGTTAGCTCAAAAACAGTTTGGCGGCAAATTGCTCGATCGCTGGTTTGTCGATCCCGGCAATACTTGGGTAATTCTCATAGTCAATCGCCAACTTTGGAGTTTGCTCGATTATATGGAACGCTATCAGTTTGTTAACCGCTTTGGCACTGTCGCCAACGATTATGGTTACAATGTGCGAGTTTGCAACCGTCAAGGGACAGCTTTGGCAGTTTATTCGTGCAAGGGCGATCGGCTTAACTGTCGGATTGAGTTAGAATCTCTCTCAAATCCCGGTATTCGAGGAAGGGTGAAAGGATTTTAGTAGGGTGCGTCAGCCGCGAGTAATTTTCTGGATAATCGATAAATCAAGAGCTGACGCACCGTGCATTTGAGCTGACAAATGCAGTTTATAATACGTAGTAAAAAATGAAAACAAACCTTGATCTTCCTGCTGAAATAGAACCGTTTCGCCAAGAAATTGAAAGTTCAGAAAAGCCTGTTATCAAAATCACTTACGAACGAAAGGCGACTGATTTCTGGTCAAGCAAATTTGGCGGAGTGCCTTACTTGCCGAAAGGTTACGATTTTCCCAAAGATAGTGATGGAAAATATATGCACCTTTTGGCACAACTCAATTTTGAGGAAATCTTTGCCCAAGTGCCATATTTAGCGCCTTTCCCCAAAAAAGGAATTTTGCAGTTTTATATCGGTGACACAGATTTTTATGGCATGGATTTAGACAAGTTGGACAATCAAAAAGATTTTAAAATATTGTATTTTTCCGAAATTGACACAAATAATTGTCAAACAGATTTTGCTTTTTTGTTGAATCAAGAATTGGAGGGCTTTTCACCTTTAAACTATAAATACGTGAATAATTCGCAAGAATGTTTGGCTTTACAGTTTAATCCTGACAATGAGTGGGTTTGTCGATCAGACTATCAGTTCAAACATTTTTTTGAAGCAGCGAAAAGAGAAAATTTATCGGATTTAATGAGAGCAAATAACTACAAATTAGAAGGCTGGTATCATGCTAATATAGGTAATTATCAGACTAAAATAGGGGGTTATGCCTACTTTACACAAGATGACCCACGTGAGGAGAGTCAGCAATACAAAGACCATAAAGTTTTGCTCTTACAAATGATGAGTGATAATCATATTTGTTGGGGTGATTGTGGAGTAGGCAACTTTTTTATTCGCGCTGAGGACTTGAAAAAATTAGATTTTTCTCAGGTGATTTATAATTACGATTGTCATTAAAATGGTAGCATCCCAGTGGGATGCTACCATTAAACTTTTTCGTTACAGTCCGCAGTAGTAGGGTGCGTCAGCTAAGGTTATTTTTTGAAGTGTTGAGAATTTAAGAGCTGACGCACCTTACAGCTACAACTAAAATGCGTCAGTTTTGATGATTTTCTAAGCGCGTGTGGGCTGGTGACTGACGCACCCTACAATTAAGGTGCGTCAGTTTTGATGATTTTCTCGGCGCTTTTGGGCTGTTGACTGACGCACCCTACATTTTAACTTCTCACTACTTGCCTAGTTTCTTGCCAGAGCGATCGATATTGGGCAATCCCCGCATCCCCAAACGGCAGCAGAAAGTCGCTAGCAGCAAGAATCTTAGCATCCGGCAACAACACAGAATTAGTGCGAACAGCTTCCGGCAAATCTTCGGGTTTCATGCCGACAATTATCGGCGAACTAGCCTTAGCCAGCAAAGATAATTGAGGAGCAACCCGAGGCTGCAAGCAAAAATCAATCCATTTTTCCACTAAAGAAACTGGATTCCCTGATGCTGGTTGTACCCACAAATCTGTCCACAGTGCAGTTCCAGAAACCGGAACTACTAAAGCAATATCTTTTTGAGTTTGCAGCAGCGGCAGCAAGTCCCCAGAAGAACCTACTGCCAACCAAGTATCGCCTAAAATTAATGGTTGCAGGTAAGCGTCAGAACTATAAAGTTTAACTTGTTGGTGCAGATTTGCGAGTTCTTTTTTGAGATTTGGGACTTGATCTAATTGCTGCGTATTGTAAGATTTTCCGAGTTTTTTTAATGTTAAACCGATAACTTCTCTGGCACTGTCTGGCAGAGAAATTCGATCCCGCAATTCGGCTCGCCACAAGTCTTTCCAATCTGTCGGAGTCCACCCCAAAGCCTTAAATTTGTCGGTTCGATAGGCAATTACCGTACTTCCCCAGCGGTAAGGTGCGCCCCAAATTTTACCTTTAGGATCTAATTTCCCGTCATCGTTGCGCCTGACCAGTTGTTGCCATCTTTCGGGCAATTGTTCCCAATTATCAAACTTAGCAGGATCGATCGGCTTAATCAATTTTTGCCTAATTGCCAAAGTCAGCCAGTAATCTCCCAACATCACCAAGTTAGCTTGATTTTTTGATTCGGGAACCCGTTTCCACTCCTGCAACAGGGCGAATAATTCTTTTAATTGTGCTTCTTGCCTTACCTGTAACAGCGGAGACGGTTGTACATCGCGGCTAAATTTGCTTACCAGTTGGGCCGGAATACCGTTTTTGAGCGATCGAATTTTGAGAATCGGCTTCGAGTCGCAGCCTGCCGCCAATTGACTTAAAGTTAGGGTGGCGGCCCCCAATAGCAAAGACCTTCGTTTCACCTGTCAATCCGCTTTTCTAAATATTGACCCATCGTTTTGTGTTCTACAGCCGGGGAAATAATTGTTTGTCGAGTCCGGTAGTTGGCGCCGATTTGTCTTATTTCTTTTTCAAACACAGAGCCATTGTACTCGGTTCTGCTGCGAAGAGAGTCTGTTTGACCGAAACCATCCAGGATACAATCCCCCGAATTTATCTCGCGCAAGTCAATGCTTCAATTCTAAAATCTAAAATCTAAAATCTAAAATCGCGCAATCGATTGGCTCTTGCCCTGATTTTACCTTCTACCTTGTCGATCGAGCTTTCCGATGCCGAAAACTCCCTCAACTTAACGCCTAATTTCTCTGCTGCAAGTTCCTTTGAGCCTGTTGTGCTCGCCAGCCGGGTCGATCGACTGCATCTGTGTTACATTTTTTAATATAACGAAACAACGAGAGCGCTGCCATCTGCCGTTGGATGAGGCTTTTTACACAACCGAAGTAAAAAATCCTTTTTAAATCGGTGACAGCTTAATAACTAAAAAAACTAAAAATCCACTCATCTAAATCCTGAAAGCACGGGCGAGAGCGAAGTCAATCTAATAGGACGCTGTGCGATCCGACTCTCATAAACCAGATTTTTTAACTCTGATTGAAGGTTTGAACGAAGTATGGGGGTTAACCCACCCGGTTCCTGTGTCTAAGACTATCTAAAACCTAAAATCTAAAATCTACAATCGACTCACCAATGGCGATCGATTATCTTCAAGCTGGCTCCCTAAATCTACCGTCAGGATTGGGAACACAACAATTAAGTCAAAAATTAAATAATTTAGTGATAAATCCAAGTTATGTAAAGATTTACCTAAAATGTAAAGATATTAAGTTACGAGCCAAAGGATAATTGTATGGAAGCGCTCCGCCAGCAAGTTACAGTATTGAGCCAACAAGTCGAGGCCCTCTACAAACTCATAGAAAACCTCAATGAAAAGCTCTTGGAGTCGGCCAAGGAGACGAAGCTGACTCAGCAACAGAGAAACGATCGCTCTGGAACGCTAGGAAATGACCAAACCTCGCCCTATCAAAGCTACAGCACTCTTGACGGCCTCCTCGAACACAAAGACATACTGTTAGATGACAGCTACTTCGACAAGAATTCTCAAAGCCTGGAAAAAGAGCTGAGCGCAGAGATTCAAATCCAGCGCTTAACTGCTCAGCTAACAGCAGCTTACAATCGAATTGCCGCCTTGGAAGAACAGTTGCTCTCCAAAAGAATGCACTCGCAACATCTAGGCGGGCCTAATTAAATATTGCTAGCGGGGATCGGGTAGTAATTCAAAAAAAATACAAGTTGCGTTGATTTATGCTCGTCTACTTATAGATTCATTGCATAGAGTTTTTTATCTCCCGCAATTAGCAGGGGGAATACTGCATGAAAGGGAGATATTGTGTAGAAATAGGAAGGCTATTTCTTTGGTGAACAAGATTTTTTTACAAACCGCAGAGGGCGCAGAGGACGCAGAGAGAGAAGAAAGAGAAGAAAGAGAGAAGTTCACAAATCTGGCATCGATTGTTATAACTATCTACTTAATGTTTAATCTCACAGCGCGAGGCTAAAGCTTCAACAGCGTGGAGGAGTTGAGTGGGAGTCCAATTTGCAGTCAAGCCACTGGCGATCGCACACGCTCCCGCACCGACACCTTCCTTAACATAGCCGCGATCGTAAGCTTGCAGTTGCCCGTAGCGAGAGCCCGCAAAACTTAGCTGCGCGGCGAACAGAGGCACACCGCCGATATCATTAGCAAGTCCTACAGTGTCTCCTGTAGGGTCTTCGGCTACCCAGCGCGTAGTCCCCACCGCAACTTGTTCGGGACTCCATAGCAGAGCATATTCACGGGCTAAGGCTTCCATCAAAGCGTACACCGCCAGCATTTGCGTACCCCCGGCCAGAAGCACCCCGCAAGTCTGACTCGCGGCGATCGCCATTGCCGCCACCGCTATTTGCATCGGATCGCCCACCGCCGCTACCAATTCCAGGGGAGTGCTGTTTTGTCCGTTAATTTCCCACTCAGCATTATTGAGTCCCGCTGTCACCGCAGCCAATTTTTGAGCGTGATTGCAGCGAGGATGAGAACTATTAACTTTGCCCGCCGCTGCAATACCCAAACCCATTAACACGCCCAAAGCAGTAGTCGTTCCCCCAACTACGCACTCGCCTAAGATTAAATAACTGCCATTAGTTTGAGCAGCCAATTTAGCTCCCCAAATTAATCCTTGTTCGAGCAAATGTTTGACTGTTTCGAGTTCTAAAGCATTCCCAGAAATCAGACACTTTGCCGGAGTGCCCCCCAAGTCAATTGCAGGTACGGGAGGTGGGAGGGGCAAACCAGCATTAAATAGGTAAAGCGGAAGTTCCAAAGCTTCGACTACAGCGCGAGATATTAGTACCGGCGAGGCACCCGCTTCTAGGGGCGGCAAAGGATATTGGGGCGACGGTTGGGGGCCGTTATACAAAAATTCTGCATCGGCTAAACAAGTAAATTGTCGATCGTGCGGGGTTGCTCCTGCTGCTGAAATCCCCGGAATTAAGCCTGTCGCGGTAAATCCTAACACGCAGGCAAATATCGGTTTTCGTCCTCGATAGCGATCGAGCCACCGCTGCCCCTGTTCAATTTCTGTATAAATACCAATCATAAATTAGTCATTAGTCAGTAGTCATTAGTCATTAGTCAGCAGTCATTAGACCTCTGCAATAATTATTGTGGAACAGGCATCTTCCCTGTTCAAGACTTGTTTTGCAGGAGAGGTCTATTAGTTATTAGTCATTAGTTATTTAGTAGCAATTAGCAATGCCCCATGCCCCATGCCCCATGTCCAATAACTACTCTTCTTGACACTCCCCTGGCTAAAGCCGAGGGGATTCTTGATTCGCAGAATCAACTTGCCGATGCAGAATTACTTCAACATCGGTAGCGGTCAACTCTCCACAAGCGTTCGGATCTAAGATCCAAGTTCCGACGTGCCCCGCCGTACTTAATCCCCGACTTAGGATATTTCTACCTGCGTTGTGATCGCGATCTAATACACATCCACACCGACAAGCGTGAGTTCGCGTTGATAGACTTTTCTTAACAATGGTTCCGCAGCTAGAACATTCTTGACTCGTCCCGTGGGCTGGCACGGCAATTGTAATCCTTCCGAATACTTTACCGAAATATTCCATCCACACTCGAAACATATACCAAGATGCGTCGTTAATCGATTTAGCTAAGCAGTGATTCTTCACCATGTTTTTGATTCTCAAATCTTCATAGACTACACAGTCGTTTGACTGGATGACGCATCTTGCTAATTTCACAGCAAAATCTTTACGCTGTCTACTTATTTTGAGGTGGCGTTTTCCTAGAATTACCCTAGCTTTTTTTCTATTTTCTGAACCTTTGACTCGCTTTGAAAGCCGCCTTTGGGCTTTCTTTAGTCGGCGCTCTCCTTTGCCCAGAAAACGCGGATTTTCGACTGTAACACCATTAGAGTCTGTGTAGAACTCTTTGAGCCCCACGTCTAATCCAATAGCATTACCTGTAACTTCAATCTTCTCGGAACGGTCAACTTGAACGCAAAACTGGATGTAGTATCCATCGGCTCGTTTGACTAAGCGTACTCGCTTAATCTGGGTAAGCTGATAAAAATGTAAGTCGCGCGTCCCTTTCAGCTTAAGTTTTCCGATGCCTTTTTTATCGGTAAAAGTGATAGATTTTCGGTCAGTTGCCATCCGCCACCCGGTCGTTTTATATTCGACCGACCGATTGTCTTTCTGAAACTGCGGAAAACCCTTTTTCCCGGTAATTTTATTTTTACAGTTGTCGTAAAATCGGGCGATTGCCGACCACGCTCTTTCTGCGCTTGATTGTCGAGCCATGCTGTTGAGTTCATCGCAAAACGTCCATTCTTTAGCTAAAACAGCACTGTACTTATTCAAGTCATACTTGTTGACTTTTTGGTTTTCCATCCAAAAGCGCAATGCTTTGTTACGGATGAATTGTACTGTTCTAATTGCTTCGTCTACAGCGGCAAATTGCTGCTTTTTTCCGTATGCTTTGAATTCAAAAACTAGCATGACTTCGACCTCATCACGATATGCTTATGCTAACAACATCGGCTTAATATCACTTGAGTTGTTCACAAAGCTTTACACGTAAGTTTCGTATACTATAAAGTTAGTCGTAAAAACTTGGTTCTAACAAAGGAAATGGGAGGCTTTAGCCTCCTTCTGTTTTTCTTCCCCGGACTAAAGTCACGGGGTTTTCATGCTTGATCGTTATAATCGATCAAAACTTCCACCCAGCTTGGTGGGCGCGGAATTGGGTTTCCCAAACGATCTAATAGCAGCAAAGCTACTAAATGCACTACAAATAAATAGACAATATTGTTAACCAAAATCATCCCGGCTGCGATCGCCCCAATTGTGTCCAAACTCGGTACATTAAGCCAGCCCAGCTTCACAAACACCCATTCCACCATCTCTGTTACCTGGGCCGTTACGTAAACCCATAGATCCTGACCCACCAAGGCTGACAGCAGCCAAAACCGAAAAAAGAAGCCGACAGTACCAATGAGAGCACCCACACTAATAGAGAGTGACCAACTCGCTTTGCGCCTCCAAAGTCCTCCCAGTGCAACTCCCATAATTCCAAAAGGCATCACGTATAAAATGCTCCGCGTCGGGCCCATTAGTACCGACAGCAGCAAACCCGATACCAAAGCTGCCATCCAAGCTGCTCGGTTGCCCCAGCGCAAGTAAACCAGGGCGATGGGTATCGGAAAAAAAACCCGCAGCAAAGGCCCCAGCGGAAAGTAATAATTTACCAGCCAAATTAAGCTAGCGGTACTTGCCAAAAAAGCCGTTTCTACCAGCCTTAAAGGCGCTTCCCCAGAGATGTGCTTCCCCGGATCGGGATTTGGGCGATCGCCAGTCATTGCTGAAATATCGGCGGTTTGGGGCTCGTTATTTGTACTGGGTGAACTACCCGAATTAGACGCAGCATCTGCTGACAAAAAATCACTCATCCGATTTTAGATTTTAGATTTTAGATTTTACGGGACTGGCCCCCGATAACGGCTGATTCCCGGTTTCAGTGTTTGGATGCCTCGCCGCCAAATTTAATATTGCTCGCAGAAACCGGGAATCAGCCAGGAGCGCAAGTCTTATTTTCGATCGATTTTTTCAGCAAACATTTTCAGCAGCATTATTTTTCAATTTTGGCTTCCTGGATTACCAAAACCGAACAAGATGCGTGGTGAACGACATAATTGCTGACACTGCCGAGGAAAGCTTCTGCGAACCCCGTGCGGCCGCGCCTCCCCAATACTATTAAATCTGCGCCCCAATTTTCGGCGGCTTCACAGATACAATGCCCCGGATTGCCGTCCTTTTTGCAGTCAAATTCTACCTGCAATCCTTTTTTTGCTGCAGCGTCGCAGTAATTTTTTAGCAAACCCGAAGCGTGTTTTACGTCGCTTTCCAGCCGCAAACGTTGAGCTTGATAAGCTTGATCCATTAACTCGACATTCATGCCCAAATCTACCGGAATTGGCACTGCCGTCTCCCCCATGGTGCTGACAGTAACGCAGTTAAATAGCATCACCTGGGCGCGATCGTTCAGAGCTAATTCTAAAGCTTGCGTGAAGACACGGTGGCCCAGTTCAGAATCATCTAAGGCGGCGAAAATTTTCTTAAAACTCACAGCTTTACCTCCTGCAGGAAATCATTAATATCACTTAGTTAACAGAGAGTGCTTTTGAATTAGATTCAATAAAAGCAAACTCTGATACTTCTAGACTAACAGACGCTCTAAGGCGTGCAGGTCGGGAATGCACAAAACGTCACGTTCGCGCTGAATAGTTCCTTTTTTTTCCAGCTTGCTGAGCACTCGCGTTACTGTTTCGCGAGCCAGCCCGCTGAGGCTGCTTAATTCTCTGTGTGGCAGGTTCGGTATTTCTGTACCTCCTGTTTCCAGGATTTTTTTGCCTTGCCCTTCGGCCAAAAATAAGAGAATATCTGCTACTCGCGAGGTACTGTCGGACTCTCGTAAACGCAGGCGGCGGTTGACTTGTCGCAGGCGACGCGCCATCAGTTGAGCTAGGCGAATGCCTGCTAGAGGCTCGGTATGAATGAGCTGCACAAAATCCTGAGATGGCATATTGCCGATCAGTGTCGGGGCTAGGGTGATCACATCTGTCGATCGCGGTGCTTCTTCGATCGCGGCCATTTCCCCGAATAATTCTCCTTTCCCTAAAATATTCAGTGTTACTTCTTTTCCGTCTAGGTTGTAGGTGCGAATTTTCACCCAACCATCCAATATAAAATACACTGATGTTCCCCAGTCATTTTCGAGTAAAATCACTTGATTTGACGGATGACTTCGGGTAACGATGTGGACAGTTGCTCTCTCGATTACAGGATCGGGTAATCCTGCAAAAAAAGGAGTAGAAACTATCAATTGATTTATATTAGAATTCGGGTCTCGGGTGTTAAAGCGGTCTTCCATGAGGCCATCATTTTAATTTATGCGCTTGAGCTGCGCTGGGCAGTTACAAATAGCTTGCAGCCGAGTCATTCGATTTGAGATTCCAGATTTGAGAAACAAGGATCTAAAATCGGCAATTTTACCTCTAAAGTTTTGCGGTCAAAGGCTCAATATGGTAATTAATAGCCTCAAGCTCTGATTGGGAGCTAGAAACTAAAGAATATACCATAATTTTTTAGATACATACCACTGAGCAAATTTTATTAACAAAATTTTAGCTATGTGGCAAACGACTGAGCCGATCGAATTACCTTTGAAAGCACTTCGCGAAGACAAGCTTAACACTGCTGAGAGATT
Source organism: Microcoleus sp. SVA1B4 (assembly GCF_036700545.1). Taxonomy (NCBI): domain Bacteria; kingdom Bacillati; phylum Cyanobacteriota; class Cyanophyceae; order Oscillatoriales; family Microcoleaceae; genus Microcoleus; species Microcoleus sp. SVA1B4. Next base: position 21,007 of record NZ_JAUBPB010000054.1, on the reverse strand, counting down.
TGTTGTCACTCGGCCTTGCTTTCGAGAAGGCAGAATCCACGATCGCAAGGGGTGCCACGGCAGACAGATCCCAAATCCAAGCAACTGCCTGGAACCTGGCCAATGTCAGCACGATCGGCAAAATCCACAGCCATTGCGAGCCTAAAGGCTGGCGCTCTTGGCGAGCGAAACCCACCCACTTCCCAGCAAACTTTTCTGCTACCCCAAGATTATTGTACCATTAGTATCTAGCCATGAATACAGATAAAAGGCTATAATAAAAGGTTACTCAAACCAACTGTACGGGGACAATCCCGAATCCCGGCATCCCAACTCGCAAATTGTTTGAGGTTTTTTCCCAGTCGGTGAAAGATCGAGAGAGAGTGGCGCGCCGCCACGCTAGCCAAACTCGGGGTGACGGGTGTGCGATCGGCAGTTGTAGCGGGTGAGGACAAAAGTTTGTGCGATCGCAGCTATCCCGACCAGGAATCGGCCTCGGGCCGGCAAACAGGAAACCACCCGGCAGAGAATTCGATCGCATTTGCAGTTGATAGAAACGGGCATTTGGTGTGGAAGTACCGGCTAACCTATCATAGACAATAGAAGTCATCCAAAGACAAAAGGTTAATTAACACTTGTCACAAAATATTAGTTAATTATTGACTGACTCGCATTCAGATTCTCAAAAAACAGGGTTGAAAACCCCGTCCTAAAAGGACGGCTTTAATTGTAAAGCTTTGTTGCAATACCAAGTGCCCTATGCTGAATTGTGTAGCCTAAGATAGGAGGTAAAACCATGCTAGTTTTCGAGTTTAAGGCCTACGGAAAATCAAATCAGTTCAACGCAGTAGACGAAGCAATTCGTACCGCAAAGTTTGTCCGCAATAGCTGTATAAGGTATTGGATGGACAACAAAAAAGTGGACAAATACGATTTGAATAAATACTGCGCGGTACTGGCGCGTAATTTCCCGTTTGCCGACGAACTCAATTCAATGGCTCGACAAGCCAGTGCAGAACGAGCATGGTCTTCTATCTCCCGATTCTATGATAACTGCAAGAAGGGTATTGCGGGGAAAAAAGGGTATCCACAATTCCAGAAAGATGGTCGCTCAGTTGAGTACAAATCGACGGGGTGGAAACTTGCTAACGATCGAAAATCAATCAACTTTACCGACAAAAAAGAAATTGGGCGGTTAAAACTAAAAGGCACACGCGATCTACATTTTTACCAAATCAGCCAAATAAAAAGGGTGAGATTGGTCAAACGTGCTGATGGCGTGTACGTTCAATTTTGCGTGGATGTTGATAGAAAAGAAAATACAGAACCCTCTGGTACTACGATCGGATTAGATGTGGGTTTAAAAGAATACTACACCGACTCGAACGGAACTACGGTTGAAAATCCTAGATTTCTGAGAAAAGGTGAAAAAGTCCTCAAACACTCTGGGCGTCGTGTATCTAGGAAAATAAAAGGTTCAAAAAACAGGGGCAAAGCTCGGCAGATTCTAGGCAAGCGCCATCTTAAAATAAGTAGGCAACGTAAAGACCATGCAATAAAACTTGCACGGTGCGTAGTTGGGTCAAACGACTTGATAGCCTACGAAGATTTGAGAATCAAAAATATGGTGAAGAATCATTGTCTGGCCAAGTCTATTAACGACGCATCTTGGTATCAATTCCGTATCTGGCTTGAATACTTCGTCCAAGTATTCGAGAAAATCACGGTTGCGGTGAATCCACAATACACCAGCCAAGAATGTTTTAGTTGCGGTGAAATTGTCAAGAAAACGCTATCTACTAGAACCCACGTCTGTAAATGTGGTTGTGTCTTAGATCGTGATGAAAACGCAGCTAGAAACATCCTAAGTCGAGGATTGGGTACGGTAGGGCATACCGGAACTTTTGGCCTTGAGCCAAGCAACGCTTTAGGAGAATTGACCTCTACTTTGGTTGGAGAAATCCTGCCTCAGCAAGTTGGCTCGTAGATTAAAGAATCCCCGCGCGTAAACGCCGGGGAGTGTCAATCTATCTATTGGCATCGCTGCCGCCTGACAATCAAGCATCCAGGATACAAGCCTCCGAAATTATCCGTGGAGAAATAAAAAACCTGTATCCGCTGAAACTTGCCCCCCGAAATTATCCGTGAGGTCAATGCTTCAATCTAAAATCTAAAATCTAAAATCTAAAATCGATTGACTTCAGTCTTTTTTTGGTAAAGTTTCTCCCAAGCCGCATTCCCAGAGGTTCCGCCCTTGAATTCTCAGAAGTACAAAATTCAAGCACTGATTGCTGAGATAGACGAGGTACTCAGCAAGCCCGCACCCCGCTTGCCTTGGACGGGTTCTCTTGATACTGTCCACCAGCGCCAACTTTTAGAGCGAGTTCGCGCTTATCTGGTTTCCTCAGACTCAAAGCTAACGGCCCCAAAGGCCGCGGCCCGCCAAAATGTCCGCCCCGAACCAGTTCCAGTACCCAAAGTGCCTCTGCCCCCCCCTGGCCCCTCAGCAGCAGAGCAAATCATGCTGGCAGTAACCGGAGAAATCAGCCACCTGCGTTCCAGCCTGACAGGGCCGCTCCAAGAAGACATAGAAGCTCTGCGGCAAGAGCAGCAAGCTCTCATTCAAGAAATCAAACAGCTAGAAGCAAAACGGCAGCAGCAACAATCCCTAGCTCAGCAACAAGCCAACCAACAGCAAATCATTGCTGAATTTTTGCAGGTACTGAGTGCCCGCTTGGAAGAAACCTTGACTAGCGATTTCTCCCAAATTCTAAATTCCCTAGAAAATCAGTTATTGCAAAGTATCTCAGCACCATACTCTTTGGGCAGTGCGCCTGATGAAGAATCGGCTATTGACGTAACACTTCACCGACAAACCTCAGAAGAACACCCGCTGCTGACGCCGGCTCAGAGGTTGGAGCAAATGCAACTTTTCCAATCTCATGCTGACAGTCTGCTGATGAGTCTCGATTCGAGGATGGCTATCGTGTTCGAGGCTTTGCAAGCAAATCTGCAAAGCTATCAAGCTTCCTTGAGACAAGAACTCGAAAATATGTACGGTTTGAACCAGCAGAGCGAGGCGATGTTCGCGGCTTTGGTCAACCACTTAGCTGCACAGTTGGGGCGAGAAGCTTCTTCCTACGTTCAACAGCCGATCGATTTAGCAAATAATCTCGAAACCGTCACCCCAACCGCAGCCGATCGATCTCCTGTCGCTCCCGCCCTTTCAAATACTGCAGAGACTCAGACGGGAGACTCGGTGCAGGAAATTCGCACCGGCGAATTCGGAGAACAAGACAGATTTCCCTACGCCGGTACAGAAATTTCTCCGCAATTCAGACAGTTGAGGCGCGACCGCGACCGCATTCAAGCCCCAATTTTGCTCCCGGAGTTGGAAGATAATTTGTTGGGTTCTACACCCGAAATATCTCGATATGCAACTGGGTTGGCTGGCGGTGAATCGGAAAATAGGTTAACAGAAACAAGCGAAGAGATTGAAGATTTGTATGCAAGTTTGTTTGCAGGAGAAGCGGTTCCTGAAGTAGAATTACAAGTCGAAAATTTTCCGGTAGAAAACACTGTTATTGAGACAAAAAGAGAAGGTGAAGAATATCAAGCAACGACGGATAAGGAAACTGCCGAATCCCTAAAAATTACCGAAGAGTTGTTTGTGAATCTGCTAGATGAAGGCGAATCTCTGGAAGAGATTTTAGTAGATGAAGATTCGGATTTTGTAATGGGTAATTCTGTAGAGTCTCTAACTTTAGATAGTGCCGATTTATTTGAACCGCAAGTGGCAAAAGTACCTCAAGTTTCAGCACCACCAGCCTCAACCGCCGAGGTGCAACTTGACGCGGACGATCGAGAAAATCTAGAAACGGGTCAAAACCTCAGCGAGCAGTTCGGCGCTACAGAGCCTCAATCAGCAGCTTTGCCGTTGAGAACGCCTGCCGAAATTAGCCCAAACCTCCCCAGTGCCGAGTCTCATGTGCCAAGTATCGGTGAGGTTCAAACTGGCGAGTCCGGCACTTCGTCGCAGCGACTCGATGAGGAGTACATCCAAGCTTCGCCGGACGAGGATTTGCTGCCGATCGAGGAATTAGAAGATGACCTCGATCGAGCTCTAAATTTGGACAACAACACTCTGGAACTTTTGGAGGCAGACCTCTACAATCTGGAGGAAGTGGAAAATACTAGCTCCCGGCGATCGAATTTCTCAGTCGCTAACAGCTTGGATTTATCGGCGAGTTCCCCCGAAGGCATTGCAAACAATCCCTTTGCCGAGGTGGCAGAGGAAGAACTCGGCACGCTGGAGGATTTGTTCTCCGATGTTTTGGAACTATCCTCGGATGATCAACCTTTTGTTTTGGAAGACGAACTTGAGGATGATTTGTTGGCTGAGGAAGACGACTCGAATTTGACGCTAGACGAGATTTTGGCTAGTTTGACCGAAACCGATCGACCTTTGACTGATTCTCCCCCTCCAGAAACTGCCGAAACTAACGAACTGCGATCGAGTCCTCCAGAAAGTCAAAAAAAAAACCTAATTTCGACAGAGAGTAAAGCAGGAGTTGTTGAGGGGAAAACCGATTTTAGCGAGTTTGCCGAAACACAGCAGCAAGACTCGGCTGGGCATTCTGCAGCAGGTGCGATCGCCCCATCCCGACAACGCCGGAATTCTAGCTGGTATTTGGGCATTGATTTTGGTTCCAGCGGCCTGTCTGCGGCTTTACTCGATCGCACCAGTGGCGAATTGCACCCGATTTACTGGGAAGCATCGCAGGCTGAGGCTTGGCCAGCAGACGCCAGTTGTCGGATTCCCTCGGCTGCGGTGCTGGCCCAAACATCCCCAGGTAGCCCAGGGTCAGAGGTGACAGTCAAGTCGGTGGGATTCCGACCCCAGGCTTTGCCTGCAGGAGAATTTTTACTGGAAAATTTTAAATTGCCTTTAAAGGTGGGCATTCCTTATCAGCGGGAGGCTGCTGGGATGTACGAACCGCTGTTGCAGTGGGATCCCTTGCAGGCTTTTTCGATCGCCTTGCCGCTGCAATGTGTGCGGGCGCTGCTGGCTACTTTGAATCCGAGTTTGCGGGGACAAAAATTTGCCGAATCGGGGGAAATTTTGGATTCTGCACCAAGGGCGAATTTTGCAGGATTGCCAGTTTCTAATTTAATTTGTAGGGCTTCGGGACTGACGCCAGAAACTCTTGATGCTGCGCTTTTAGACTTGCAGGGTGTAATTTTGGGGACTCCGGCCGGCTGGTCGGATGTTTATCGGTTTAATCTGCGGGAGGCTGTTTTGGGCGCGTCTCTAGTGGCTTCGAGTTCGCAAATTTTTGTGGTGGAAGATGCGATCGCCACTTTGCTTGCTGCTGTAACTCCTGTGAAAAATGACATGGAAGTCGAGTCGTCAGCCGTGGATTCTGCTAACGGCACTGAAGAAGCTGCACCGCTGACTGTGAATGCTTCGTCTTTTAGCGGGGGAACTTTGATTTTGAATGCGGGGGCGGCGACGGTGGAATTAGCTTTAGTTGAGTTGCCGTCTAATCTTCAAGATTTAACTCGTGCTGATTTTACTTGCCAGAGTTTTGGTTTTGCTGGCGATGCTTTCGATCAGGATATTATCTGTCAGTTGTTGGCTAAAAATGAAACCTGGGGAATGTCGATCGATTTGCCACGTCCGGGGCATCCTGATTTGCCGAACCGCTATCAATTGCAGCAGCGGTTACAAGGTTCTGCTTTTGGCCTGCAATTGTTAGAAGCGGCAAGGCACATAAAAGTTATTTTGCAACATCAAAAAAGTTTTAGTTTGGATATTGGTCAGCAGCATTGGGATGTGAAGCGCAAAGATTTGGAAAGTCTGGTTTTAGTGCCTTTTGTGCAGCAGTTGAACCGCGAATTAAATGCTTTGCTTAGCCGCGCGGGAATGTCGCCAGCGGGAATTAATCAGGCGATTTGTGCGGGGGGTATGGGTGCTTGGCCTGCGATCGCCCGCTGGTTGCGACAGAAGCTGCCCAATGCGATCGTGGTTCAAGACCAGGAATTGCAGGGCGATCGAGATATTTTTGAGATTCACAATTCTGCCTTAAATTCTGTATCTCAAAGTACAAATTTCCCCCAAAAAATTGGTCGAGTTGCCTGCGGGTTAGCGAGTTTGGCTCTCTATCCTCACATTTTGGATGTGTCGCAGCAGCAGTACAGCGACTTTTTTCTGCTGTGGGAATTAATGAAGGTTTTGGGCGGGGAAACTTTGAGCTTTCAGGAAATTTTGCAGTTGTTGGAGGGCCAAGGCGTGAATACCCGCACCTGCGAACCCCGGATTTTGCGGATTTTGGAAGGAAATTTGCCGGCGGGACTTGTGCCTGCGGAGGAAGATTTCATGCTGCTTGCCGAGGAGTCAAGGCAAAATCCTGATTGGGAAGAAATTTGGGCTGAGCCGCTTTTCTTTGAAGATGTCTCACGCGGTTATCGGTTGAATCTCGAACACGCCTTTGTTGTTCGCAAATATTTAGGCAAACTCGCCTCTAGCAGCCAGCAAAAATTGTTAGAGCCGCTAACACTTGCTTGGGATGTTCGCACCGATATTTATCGCTAAACGGCAAAAAACCCGGTTTCTCAGTATAATCCTCCCTGTCTTCGGGGAAGAGTCCTAGCCGAAACCAGGTTTTTTGGCGTCCCGGACTAACTTTTTTCTGTAAATTTACGTAAGTTTACAGAAACTTTATACGTTTTCATAAAAAATACATAGAAACTTTATAAAAGTGTGATTGCTTTTTAAAGATTGTGCAAAGCTGAGTATTTCAGGTTCTGCAGATTTGGGATGGCTAATAAGATGGACGTAAGAGATCGTTAAAGTTGAGAGAAATCATATGAAATTTCCGATGGGTGTCTCGTCGAAATCATCATTATCAGAAATGCTGTCCTTATTTTTTCAAGAATCTACTTACAATGTCTGTGTATCAAAACAACAGGCTCACCGATCCGTAACGAGCAAGGTAAAACGGTCGATCGATATTTTGGGTGCGCTGCTGGGACTGGCAATTGCTGCTGTGGTGGCGGTGCCGGTGGCTGTGGCGATGCTGTTGGACAATCCGGGCCCGCTGCTGTACAGTCAAGTCCGCTGCAGCTTCAAAGGGCGACATTTCAGAATATGGAAATTTCGATCGATGGTTGTCGGTGCAGAAAATCTCAAACATTTAGTTAGCAACCAAGCCAAGGGTCACATTTTTAAGAATGAAAATGACCCGCGAATTACGCGCGTCGGCCGCTTCTTGCGGAGCACGAGTTTGGACGAGTTGCCTCAATTCTGGAATGTGTTAGTTGGCGACATGAGTTTGGTGGGAACTCGACCGCCAACTCCCGATGAAGTTGCTGCCTATGACGAGTTCCACTGGCAACGTTTAAATGTCAAACCCGGTCTGACTGGGGAGTGGCAAGTCAACGGACGGTCTAGAGTTAAAGACTTTGACGAGATTGTCCGCATGGATCTCGACTATCAGGGCAAGTGGTCTATTGTCTACGACATCACTCTGATTTGCAAAACAATTTTGGTTGTCTTCAGCAAAAATGGTGCGTGTTAATAGACTTGCTGTTTTGGGTTGTTTTTTGATTTTAAAATTTAGGAAAAAACACGGGATGAAATAGTAGGAAACAGATTAAATATATGTTAATAGAATTAGCGATTGGTGACGCTTACGGTGCGGGTTTTGAATTTGTTGACCAGCAGACGATCGCAATGTACAACAATCTCAACGGCTACATCCAGCATCCCCGTCACGATATCCAGCCTGGATGTTACACGGACGATACGCAGATGAGTTTAGCCGTCGCAGAAGCTATCGTCAGCCGAGAACCTTGGACGCCCGAACTTTTAGCCAGCAAATTTGTTGCAGCTTTTCACCGCGATCGGCGATTTGGTTATGCTGGTAAAATGTACAATTTTTTGCTGCAAGTTCAAGACGGCAAAGAATTCTTAGAAAAAATGCACTCCGCTAGCGATAAAAGCGGATCGGCGATGCGATCCGGCCCCATTGGCATTTTTCCTACTATTGAAAAAGTCATCGAAAATGCCACCATTCAAGCTGCAATTACCCACAATAGTCCAGATGGCATTAATGCAGCTATAGCGGCCGCTTTGATGTCCCATTACTTTATTTATCAGCTAGGTTTAAAGAAGAATTTGGGAAATTTTCTAGAAAAGCACGTCCCTGGTGAGTGGTCGATACCTTGGCAAGGAGAAGTCAGCGCTAAAGGTTTGGTCTGTGTTAGAGCAGCTATTACTGCTGTCATGCTCCATGATAGTATGAGCAAACTGCTCCAAGCTTGCATTGCCTTTTCGGGAGATGTCGATACAGTAGCAACTATTGCTTTAGCTGCTGGTTCCTGTAGCAGTGAAATTGCCCAAGACCTGCCAGAAAATCTGGTACAAGGATTAGAAAATCTATCTTACGGCAGAGATTATATCATAGAACTGGATCGACAGTTAATGAATTGCAGGAGCGACTTCTGACCGAAAGCATCCAGGATACCCGCCACGTGATTCATGTGTCCAGAAATAAAAAACCTGTATCCGATAAAGGAACCCCCGAATTTATCCGTGGGGTCAATGCTTCAATTCTAAAATCTAAAATCTAAAATCTAAAATCGCTTGACTTCTTCCTGATATCTGTTACATCCGTTAAATCCCCATTCACTGCGCGTTGCCGAACTTCTTTCTATTATGAATTTGCCTAATTTGATTACTTTTTCTCGCTTGCTGGGAGTGCCTTTTGTGCAGTAGTTTAACTGTGAATTGAATACTTTGGTCAGCCGCCGCCGCGCAGGAATGTCGCCGGTGGGGATTAATCACGCGATTGGTGCGGGGGTTATCGGTGCTTAGTCTGCGCCACTGGTTGCTGCAGAAGCTGCCGAGTGCGATCGTGGTTCAAAACCAGGAATTGCAGGTCGATCGAGATATTTTTAAAATCCACAATTCTCCATTAAATTCTGTATCTCAAATTACCAAATTATCATAAAAAAAAATAGTCTATTTGCCTGCCGGTTGGCGAGTTTTGCTCTCTATCCTCTAGCAGCAGCAATGCCAAAAATTGTTAGAGCCACTCACAATTACTTGGGATGTTGGCACCGATAGTTATCGGTAAATATATAAACTTATCGAGCCCCCTTAGATAAAGATCGTAGGACTTAGGCAACTGTCACACTTATGTCACTTGTATGGTGCGTCAGACATCTTTGTTATTAGGCGATTATCAAGGCTTTCAGATTTCTGGCAACCCTACCAATTGTGCCAGTTGTGTAAGTTTTGAATAAAAAACAGCATACCCAGAACCCGCAGCACTTACAGCAGAATTCAGGAGTCAAGAGCGTTGCCCTGACGAAGGCCATAACAGCGAATAGCCAGAATTATTTTGTGTTTTTTCCGTAACAATACTTAAATTTATTCTAAAAGTTATGCTTTCTTAGAATAAATTTACAAGAATTTTATAAAAGTGTGCTTTTTTTTAAAGATTGTGTAAAGAAGAGCCTTTGCCGCTTGTGGGAAATTTGGGGCTCTCATAGGATGTAGCCAGATTCAGCTATTACAAATATTTGAGTCTTTAGTCTTAATTCAAGACCAATTCTTTCATGCTCATCAAAATCCTAAATTTTCACTTTTTGGTAACTACAAATGGTAGCGCAAGACTTTAGCAATCAAAACTTGGTCGGTAATAACTTTAGTGGGCAAAACCTGAATGGTTCCACATTCTTCAAAGCCCGACTGGAAAACGTCTTGTTCAGGCGCAACGCTCAAGGTACACGCACTCAACTCAGAGGTACCAACTTTGAAGAAGCCTTTCTACTGAATGTAGATGCAACGGATGCGATTTTTGCTGCCAATACCAACTTTGAACCGGCGAATTTTTATAAAGCGACCTTAGAAAACGTCAATTTCAGTCGCGCCAACCTAACTGGAGTAAATCTGTCGCTGATCAGCACAAAATTCATCAACCTGTCCAACGCCAACCTGACAAATGCCATTCTCCATGAGGCTAATCTCAGCGGCGAACAGTCGGAGCGACCGAATCTAAGAGGAGCAAACTTTACGGGTGCTGATTTCTACAAGGCGAAGCTGAAAGCGGCTGACTTTACGGGCGCCAATTTGACCAATGCCAAATTCCAGGGTGCTGAGCTGGAAGGAACCTTGTTGATCGATGCGAACTTTACTGGCGCTCAATTCGACCCATCAACTAATTTCACAGACATTATCCTCAGCAACTCCATCTTTGACCTTGCCAACCTGAGTGACGTTAATCTGACGGATACCGACCCACCCGATGGATTGACACTGACAACTTCTCGCTTTCGCGGAGCCAATATGACTGGCTTTAGTGCCGAAGATGTCAATCTGGCTGGTGCTGACTTCAGCGCCCATGCAAATGGTACGCGCACTCAAATGGGTGGTGCTAGTTTCGCAGATTCTGAGTTGAACAACGCGAACCTGACTCAGGTGATTGCAGAAGGCATATTCCTGGACGGTGCTGATTTGAGCAATGCAATCATGGTTGCTGCTGATCTCAGCAATGCCAACCTGGGTGGAGCAATTCTCGTTGGCGCTAACCTGACGGGTGGAGTTGAGTTAGACAACGCTTTTATTGAGAAGAGTAATGTTGCTGGAGCTAATTTTACAGGGGCAAACCTGGCAGGCGCAAACCTGAAGGAGGCGGTTGGAGATAACCTGACCAAGTTTAGAAACGTCAATCTGTCAGGTGCCAGCCTGGAAGTGGGGAGTTTTATCGGTGCCGACTTCACCAATGCCAACTTAAGCAATGCCAACCTGGTCAAAGCCAACTTCACCGATGCCACGATGGTCGGGGCGAACATGACCGGGGTCAATGCAGTGGATGTCGTGGGTCTGACGATGGGGACTAGCAGTAACGATACCCTAACTGGAACCGGCAGCAAAGATAATATCTTCGGGCTCGACGGCAATGACTCCCTCAATGGCGGTGATGGGGATGATTACCTGGATGGCGGCAGTGGTGCTGATATCCTGACAGGCGGCCCCGGCAATGATGGGTTGTTTGGTGGTGCGGGAAATGACACCCTCACAGGCGGTGGTGGCAGAGATACCATTCACTACCGCAGTGGTCATGGTTCCGATCGCGTGAATGGTTTCACCCTCGGCTCCAGCGGAGACATCCTATCATTCAGTGGCATTGCAGCGATCGATGTGGTGCCATCTGGCGCGAACACTCAATTGCGATTGGGCAATGGCATTGCTGGCGATGCCGGTTTTGGCACAGGCGCGCTGTTGATCACCCTAGCTAACACTTCATTTACTGCAGCTCATATCAACACCAATACCAACTCTGCCAACAGGCCCATCTTCCAGTTCTCGTAAACTCAATTCGGAGTCTGTGTAATGGGTGCTCAGAGTTTATTTTTTCTATCGATGCCTCGCTCCCCCCCTTTTTTCAAGGTTGGAAGGGGGAGTAAGACTTAAGTGTCAAATAGTTTGTTAAACTTGTCCATAGTTGATCGCTATTGAGGAAGTTTAAGTATGTTTGCCATTAAACGAGCGCTCAAATTAAATAACAAGGAAGCGACCTTGATGGCGAAGCACGCAGGATTTAGGCGCGTAGTTTTTAACTTTGGGTTGAGCTTGCGGACTCAAATGTATGGCGAGGGAAAATTTACCGACTCGAAGGTGATCAACGAAGTCAAGAAAGTTCTCACCAACCATGTCAAGAAAAAGCCTGAATTTGCTTGGATGAACCAATTGTCTAGCCGAGTCTACCAAAATGCTTTGATCGATCTCAAAGATGCGTTTAGTCGCTACCGTTCTGGGAAAGCAGGTCATCCAAGATTCGCTAGTCGCAGGGACGGTCAATCTTTTACGGTCGATTCGTCTCACGGCAAAGTTTTGCTAACTGCTGGCAGAACGATTAAGATTCCTACATTGGGAACTTTTAGGCTTTTTGAACCCCTAGAATGTAGCTTCGTCTCTCAAACTTTCACGATTTCAAAAGAAGGAAATCGCTGGTTTGTCTCCTTTTGCGTTGATGCAGAACGCCTACCTGTTCAGCCGTCTGAAAGTTCTGTAGGAATAGATATCGGTATTAAGTCTTTTGCCACGCTGTCAACCCAGCAAACTTTTGATGCACCAAAGCCGTTGATAGGCAGTGCGAAAACCAAGCTTGCCACTTTGCAGCGCAAAGCATCAAAGCAGGTGCGAGGCTCTCAAAACCAGCGTAAAACCTACAGTAAAATCAGCCGACTCCATGCGCGGATAGCTCGCATTCGCTTAGATTTCCTTCACAAGTTGACAACTTACTTAGCTAAAACATTCAAGTTAATTAAGATTGAGAACTTAAACGTTCATGGAATGATGGCGAATCACAAGTTAGCTGGAGCAATATCTGACCTTGGATTCTACGAGTTCAAACGTCAACTTGACTACAAGTGTCAAATGTATGGAGCTAATTTAGTATTGGTAGACCAGTGGTTTCCTAGTACCAAGACTTGTTCCAATTGTGGCACCAAAAAAGATATGCCACTAAGCATTCGGACTTTTGACTGTCCTGCTTGTGGCATATCTTTAGATCGGGACTGGAACGCAAGTCTAAACATTTTAAACTGGGAACCCTCGGCTTGAGGGGGATAGCCTACTTATCTTGGGATTAGCCGTCTACCCAACAGCGTAGGAAGTAAGCACAAACTGTGTCTAAAAATGAGTTTAGATAAGTTTAAGTAAGTTTTACAAAGCAGGATTGCCAGCGGTAACGAAGCACCGAGTTCTAGCGTGCATTAATAACTTTGGGGCTATGTGCCAAGTTCACTTGATATACCTCACTGTCTTTTCATGAGCAGTGATTCCTTGACGCGACCTTGAGATGTGGTACCGAGGTAGTCTTACCTTCTCTCCACGTTTGTTTAGAGTCTCCCAATGCCCTGTGGCGACTTGTTTAAATTCTAGCATCAAACCGTCAAACAAAGGACGGGGTTTAAGACCCAAATTTTCGATAACCACGAGAAATTTACCTAACACTAGGAGAAAATTATGGCTACCAGAAATGGAACTCCAGAATCCGATACTCTGACCGGAACCAATAACGCCGATGTGATTCGCGGCTTTGGCAAGGAAGATCTGCTGTATGGCTTAGGCGCTAACGACAGCATCTACGGTGGAGACGACAAAGACACTATGTATGGTGGTGCTGGAGCCGATCGACTCTTTGGAGAAAACGGCGAAGACGATCTATATGGTGAGGATGGTAACGACTTCCTCTACGGTGGGCTGGAGAAGGACAACCTGTATGGTGGAATCGGAGCCGATCGACTCTTTGGAGATTCAGGCGAAGATTCCTTGTATGGCGAGGCTGGCAATGACACCCTGTACGGAGGATCAAATGCCAACGATGCCAACGATGGCAAAGATTATCTTGATGGTGGGGCTGGAAAAGACCTAATCTATGTGGGTTTCGAGGACACAGGATTGGGTGGTGTTGGCGATGACACCGTAATTGGCGGCTTTACCGATGACGTGATCTACGGCGATGACTCAGAAGGTTTAGTGTTTGGGGGAGCGGATTCCCTGGTTGGCGGCGACGGTAACGACACCCTCTACGGAGAAGCCGACAGCTTAGCGAGTGGCAGCAACGATACCCTCGATGGTGGCATAGGCGACGACGCCCTCTACGGCTATGCCGGAGATGACCTCCTCAATGGTGGGGATGGCATTGACTTCCTCGATGGTGGCGATGGCAATGACATCCTTGATGGTGGCACTGGCTCTAGTACCCTGTTAGGTGGCGCTGGCTTAGAAACCATCAGGGGTGGCGCTGAAGGCGACTTCATTGATGGCGGAGAGGGCAATGACAACCTCAATGGTCTGGGTGGCAATGACACTATCTATGGCGACGCCGGAGTTGCTGAAACACTGGCTGGCAATGACATCCTCAATGGTGGCGCAGGCAATGACTTCCTAGATGGCGGTGCAGGTGTCGATCGCATCATCGGTGGTGCTGGCATTGACCTGCTTTTTGGCGGCGAAGATGCGGAAACTCAAACCGCCCGCGACACGCTAACCGGCGGGGCTGACACCGACTACTTCCAGTTGCTGTACACAGCATTTGTGCCCGAACCAATCGATCCCGGTGAGCCGGTCGTTCCTGCTCCTGCTGGTGACTACATCGTGGACTTCGTGAAAGGGACTGACTACTTCTTACTGGAGGGGATTACCTTTGAGCAGCTATCGTTCCAGAACATCTCGCTGACAGTTAACGGGGTTGCTACTCCGAGTACCCGGATCTACGTCACGCCTGAAGCCGGAATTCCGATTTCTCAAGCGGAAACGCTAGCTGTGGTTCAAGGAGTGCGTCAATTTAACGCCTCGCATTTCGTTGAGGAACCACTCATTTAATTAACCTGAGATGTTGCACCATTCTCAATAAGCTTTTTATGAACAGGCTTTTCGGCCTGTTCCACAAGAAAATTCACTCTTTGTGGAACAGGCCGAAAAGCCTGTTAAGCGAGAATAGTGCCAGATTTAAACAAATTTTAAGCCCCAAACCAAGCGCAAGCTGGCTTTATACACGGTAAATAAGTTCATGTTTTCTTGCCACCACCGCACAAATCTATATTCTGTCCCTTGACAGTTTTTATCTCCTGCTGTCTCTTTAAAGGCAGCAGGAGTTTCGTCTTTGACCAGGAATCCGCAGATCCTTTTTCTTGATGCCCATTTACCTGCCCAGTTTCGCCATGAGGTAGCCGCGATCGCCAAAGATTACCCTGAGCTAGTGAACTCTGTTTCCGAATTTTTCTAGCCAGTTACGATCGCCAATCGGCAGTAAAAATCGAATTCGATCGGGTGAGGCGACACAACAAATTGAGCCGATAAATTATCCAATAGACCTCTTGCAAAAGTCAAAAACTCACCCCCCTCAGTCCCCCCTTGCGAAGGGGGGAAGCAAGAAAAATTAGGCTCCCTCCCCGCGACTTCGGGGAGGGTTGGGGAGGGGTCTCAGCATTTTTGCAAGAGGTCTAATCTTGTGACTACTCTAATCAGAATGTTTTGAAATTAAGTAAATCCACCTGATTATCAGTCGTGTAAATGTTAAATTAAGGAAAGCCTTCGTAGAGTAGCCCTTAATTTTTGATTTATGAATTTGCCTAATCTGATTACTTTTTCTCGCTTACTGGGAGTACCTTTTCTGCTCTACGGTTTGTACGACCCAAGCGCTCAAAGCCGCTGGATTTGCACCGCGATTTTTGTGGTAGCTGCGGCTACTGATTGGCTGGACGGCTATTTGGCTAGGAAGCTGAATCAAATTACCGATTTGGGAAAGTTTCTCGATCCTTTGGTGGATAAATTGTTGGTGCTCGCGCCGCTTTTGGTATTGATTGAGTTGGGGAAAATCCCGGCTTGGGGAGTGTTTTTGATTTTTGGTCGGGAGTTGACAATTGCGGGGTGGCGTGTTAATAAAACTACGATTTCTGGAGCTAATATTTGGGGGAAGTTGAAGACGGTGAGTCAGATTGTGGCGATCGCACTTTTAATTGCTCCTCTGTCGGAAGCGTGGAATTTTCCCGCATTAATTGCTTTTTGGGTTTCTGTGGCTTTAACTTTGATTTCGGGCGCTATTTATCTGTGGCCGGAAAAGACTGGTGAGGAAAAGTAAGCTACCTTCTTGATTACTCGTTCCCAAGCTATTCCTGGTAACGAGTTAAATTCCTATTAAACTAAGCCGAAATCAAGCGACCTTTCGGTTGAGGAATAGAACGCCCCAATTCCTGAGCAGTCTCAATCCACTCCTGCATAACAATCTCGATATTTTGTAGTGCTTCTTGATAAGTTTCGCCATCCGCAGCGCATCCGGGTAATTCCGGCACTTCGGCAATAAATGCTTGGTCTTCTTGACTCCAGTAGAGGATAATTTCATAGCGAAGCATCGTTTTCACCTCCTAGTTGGTGTTTGAGAATTACCTCACGAATTTGCCTGACTTGATAAACTTTGGCTTGCGAGCCTTTGGGTTGAATATTTAGGATTTCTTCAACACCATCTTTAGCAAATATGTGGTGACTGCCGCGAATCCGTTCCTCAAAGCCGAGTTTGCGTAAAAGTTGGCAAAGTTGAGCAAATGGTATATTGGCGTCGGAATTACCAAGTAAGATTTTAGCTAGCAGTTTGTCTGGTTGACTCACGCTCTATCCAAGTTATCAGTTATTTTATGATGACATATTTCTGAGTTGGCGATCGAAAGTCATTCGTCAGAAATCAGAAGCCAGAATCAAAAATTCTGACGAATGACAAATTCCTTAATAATGACTCCCAGATTTCCGGTAATGCACCGCTGTTACGCCGTCATTATTGAGCAAATGACCGTTTTCAATCGCCGCATAAACTACCCAGTGATCGCCGCATTCCATCCGACTTATCACTTGGCATTCCAGATAAGCTAGAGCATCAGTCAAAACTGGACAGCCGTTGCTAGCTTCCATTGTTTCGACTCCGGCAAATCTGTCTTCTCCCGGAGCAAAGTTTTTCATGAAATACTTCCGCAACTGTCGCCCTTCGGCTAAGATGTTGAGCACAAACTTATCTCCGGCGTACATCAAAGCTTCGATCGATCGATCTTTCGCCACCGCAATCGTCACACCGGGCGGATTAAACGTTGCTTGCGACACCCACGAAGCCAGCATCGCACTGGCGACTTCCCCCCGCTTCGCCGAGAGTACGCACAGCGAACCAACCAATCTCCCTACTGCTTGTTCAGTGCGATCGCTCCCCGCTGCTAACTGGGGTTTCGGTGCCCGCAATTTTTGCGATCGAATCAAAGCTTGAGCAAAATCAGTTCCCGCTTCTTTGCACTCGTGAATTGTGGCCGCCGTCGGCTTAAATTTGGCTCGAATCGGCTCAAATCCAATTCGATAGCCGGCATCTTTCAGCTTGTTTTCCACTAAGTCGATCGCCTCTCCACTCCAGCCAAAAGAACCGAAAACCCCCGCTAGTTTGCTCTTAGTTGCTGTAGATAAAACAATTCCCAAAGCAGTTTGAATTTGCGTCGGAGCGTGTCCTGCTAGCGTGGGAGTTCCGATGATAAATCCCGCGCATTTTTCGATCGCCTCTTGAATTTCTCCCGGTTCGGCAAATTCGCAGTTAATACTTTCCACCGCCACGCCGGCTTTCGTAATTCCTTTGGCGATCGCCTGCGCTAAAGTAGCCGTATTTCCGTAAGCCGAAGCATAAATCAAAGCAACTGTCAAGTCTTTTGAATTTTGTTGCTGGCTCCATTCCCGATACAAATTGCTCAGTTCATTAAGGCCGTAACGGACGATCGGGCCGTGACCGGGAGCATAAAATGCTGCGGGTAAATCGGCGAATTTATCCATTGCCGTCAGCACTTGTTTTGCCTGAGATGCGTGCAGGGAATCGTAATAATAGCGCCGATCTTCGCTGTAAACGCTCCACCCTTCATCGAATACTTGGTCGCCGCAAACGTGAGCTCCAAATAGTTTGTCAGTGAACACGATTCGAGTGTGCGGATCGTAGGTGCAAAGTTGGTCAGGCCAGCGAGGAGTCGGAGTCGCGATGAATTTTAAGGCGTGACCTTTTCCTAAATTGAGAGTTTCCTCTCCCCGAACGACCATAATGTTTAATTCTTGGTCTGGAAAAGCGGCCCGCAAACTAATTGCGGCGGGATTCGTGCAAACCAAAGCTACTTCAGGAGCCAATTCTAACAGAGCTTTAATTGTTACTGACCTGTTAGCATTGAAATGCCCCAAAATTATGTAATCCAGCTTGGTCAAGTCCACCCGTTGCTGTAAAAAATCGATGTAATTTTGAGTAAAAGATTCCCCTGGCGGATCGAACAAAGCAGTTTTGTCAGCTTGAATAATATAGCTATTGGCTGTCGTCCCCTTTTGCAGCGAATACTCGACTTCAAATTTGAGTCTGTCCCAAGTGCGCGATCGCACAATAAAAGTATCGAGTGCGATCGGGATAAACTGCACATCGCGGGGTTTGGCATCCGATGCGAGTCTAGGAGTCAAAGTATTAGTCATTTATTGCACCTATGAGAAACTGAACTACAGAACTTCTTTTGATTTCGTGCCAAAACTTGGTATCTACAATGTCAAACCTTGCACCTCTCCCCTGTAAATTGGTATCCAGGTCAATCAGAAATTCCCTGGTTTTCAAATCGTCGCCAATTTGGATAAAGCTCACTCCAATTTCTTCATCTTTATCTATTTTATTTGCCGCACTTACAAGAATTTCGGCAACAGCAGCGGTATTTTCGGGTTTTTGATCTAAAACTGCAACAATTATTGTTCCGTTTTTCCCTTTGGCATTTGGTTTGCTTGCAAAATAATCACTAAAAGTTGCTTTCAGAGCTTCTTCTAAATTAATTGCAGTGGGGTTTTCTGAATCCGGTTCCGTATTTTGTCGCTGCAAAATTTCAGCTAACCGAGCAACATTGGAATTTTTATACTTCCACATAGGAGTAGAAGCTTCGTAAACGGTGATGCCGTCGCTGTCAAATTGCTGACATTTTTTTGCTAAGTCGATCAGAGATGCCTGTGCTTCTACCCAATCCTCGTACCAAGGATGGTGAGGGTCTCTGCTGGCATCGCTTCTGGCAATAATAATTGTGTAATCTCGGTCTTCTAAAAGATTGGCAGGCATTGGCAATTCCCCTATTAAAATGAAGTCTAAATGACAACGGTTTGCCCGGTTTGCTGCTTGTGGCGCACCCAACACCCAGAACCCGGTAAGGTGCGCCACAAGCACCCAACCTTGAGAGTTTTTGCGTAGCCAGTTGAGTCCTGGACTGTAATTGTAGGGTGCGTCAGTAGATAGTCGATGATGAAGTCGAATAAAACATCGGCTGACGCACCTTACTAATACGTTGGGGGTGTGTAGACTCAGACAGTCAATCAATATATCGTTGAATTTCCCCTTTGCACCTGACAACAGTCAACTGACAACAGTCAACTGTCAACTGTCAACTGTCAACCGTCAACTGACTTCCTAATAGTGATTTCCGACTTTGCGGTGGTGAACTGCCGGCAGTGCATCGGGATTGGAGACGCGGCCGCTATCGACGATCGCATATACGATATGATGATCCGAAAGTTCCATCCGGCTGACTACTTCGCATTCCATGTAAGCTAAAGCATCTGTCAGAATTGGAGAACCGTTGGTTGCTGGTTGAGTTTTAACTCCGGCAAATCGATCGGCACCAGGAGCAAAACGCTTTAAAAAGTGCCTCATCAAAGTTTGATAATTGCCTTCTTCCAGCACGTTGAGAACAAATTTATCTCCCGCGTGCATCATCGATTCGATCGCCCGATCCTTCGCAACTGCTATTGTTAAACCCAGGGGTTTAAAGCTGGCTTGCGTTACCCAAGAAGCTAGCATCGCACCGCTAACCTCGCCTTTTTGAGCGGTGATGATGTACAGTCCGCCGCTGATTCTTCCCAAAGCTTTATCGAGGTCGCTGTCGAGGGATTTCATCTGTTTGACAGCCTTGTCCCGCGTCAGCCACTGTCCCAAGTCGGTGCCGGCTTCGTCGCAAAGTTGATAACTCGCTTCAGTCGGTGATTCTTTAATTAAAATGTTGGGAAATGCTTCTTTTAAACCCAACTCTTTGAACTTGTTTCGCAGCGGGTAAATAGATACATCATCGCCACCACCGGATTCGCACAAACCGAAAGATTGTTTGTTGTTAGCTGCAACTAAAATTGTGTTGATTGCGGCTTCGGCATTTACAGCAGCAGTACCGCCACTCGGTGGCGAACAAATTACGATACCGACAGCATTACTGACAAGTTCCGCAACTTCTTGTAAGTCGGCGATTCTCAAATCCATCATTTCCACAGCGACACCTGTTTTGGTGATACCGTGGGCGATCGCTTGGCTGAGTCGATCGCTAAATCCGTAGTCGGAGGTGTAAAATACCGCTACAGTGGTTTCTGCCTTAGCTTGCGCTTGGCTCCACTTTTTGTAGCGTCCGGTAAGTTCCACCACATTGTGCCGCAGCAAGGGGCCGTGACCGGTCGCAACTGTACCAATTTCTCCCAATTCTGCCATCCGCTTCATCGCAGCGAGTACCGATCGAGCATTGGGAGCCATCAAACACTCATAATAAAAGTGGTAATCTTCCTCAACTGCTGCTAAATCGTCATCAAAGGTGCTGTCGGAACAGTAGTGCATCCCGAAAGCATCGCAGGTGAACAGCACTTGAGTTTTGCTGTCGTAGCTGAAAATAGTATCAGGCCAGTGCAAGTTCGGCGCTGATACGAATTCGATAATGTGACCGTTTCCTAAATCTAGTTTGTCCCCGTTTTTGACCACCAATCGCTCAAATGGTTGGTGTACAAGGTTTTCTAAAAATTGAATTGCTACTTTCGCCCCCACGACAATCGCTTGGGGTGCCAGCGCCAGCACGTCTTTGACTAAACCGCTGTGGTCTGGCTCGGTGTGGCTGATAATTAGATAGTCAATCTCTTTGGGGTCAATTTCGCCCGTTAGAGTTTCCATGTATTGCTGGCGAAACTTCTCGTGCGAGGTATCGACGAGGGCCGTTTTTTCAGCGCGAATGATGAATGAGTTGTATGTTGTACCGTTTTTGAGTCCGAATTCGATGTCAAAGCGGTCTCTATCCCAATCCAGGCATCGAATTGCCGTTGTGTCAGAGGCAATTTCGACTTTTTCCACCGTCAATCTGCGTTGGACTCGTTCAGTCAGCGCTACCATCAGTGCCTCCTTGTCTTTTACCCATTACCTTATTGTCTTCATTCTGACACGTTTTTTTTGTAAATCTTTATAAAATTTCCTATCACTCAGTTAAGCATCCCAAAACTGATCTCTATGTATTGACAAAAAGCTAAGATGTGTGGTATGGAAACCGAGTTCGATCGGTTGGGCGATCGAACTTGGTTTTGCATGGAAATTGCGATCGAGCAGTCAGTTAGGATCGCGAATTAAATAACTTACAATTTTAATTGTTATTGTGGGATGGGCGTCCCGCCCGTCCTTTTTGGACG
>NZ_JAUBPB010000053.1:0-47396 GCF_036700545.1 Microcoleus sp. SVA1B4 | reverse complement strand
CATGTGTCCTATTTTATAACACTTTTTTTACTCTGCTTACTTTTTTTCTCTGCTACCCCTACTTATTGAGCGGATACGATTCTGCGATATGAGTCAACACAACCTGTGGTCACTGCGCTATTGGTTATGGAAATTCATTCGGAAACAAGGAAGATACAACCGTTATCAAACCAATAAGGTTATAAAAAGAGCACTTCCTGCGGTTAGTTGGTCAGCCTGCAAGTTTGTCATTGTCAAGGGAGATAAATCACCCTATGATGGCGATTTTGTTTATTGGTCAAAACGAGAGAATGCTCACTACGATGGGATAACGGCCCGACTTCTCAAGAAACAGAATCACAAATGTACAGAATGTAATCTATCGTTCATGTCAGGTGATATTGCAGAACTACACCATATCGACGGCAACCATAACAATTGGAAACCTATAAATTTGGAAGTTCTACATCGTGAATGTCACCAGCATCAGACCGTTCATGGTCAGGTGAGAGTCCGAACAGCGGGTTAAACCCGACTTACTAGGTGTCAGACTAGGAGCCGGATGCAGTGAAGCGCGACGTGCAAAGTCGCATTTGATGAGTAGAGAGCCGTCTCTCTCTGAGGTACTTCTCCTCAGTCCTCGTGTAAAAGACTCAATCCGAGTCCGGTCACAACGAAAGTAAGTAATAAAATCGTTGGAGTGCAGACCACAAAAGCATCTAAGCTGATAGCCTAAATCGGTAGTGTATGCAAGAGGAAGAAAAGGAAGGGTTAACGATAAGTAAACGACTAATCTAGCTCCGTGATATCCGAAAAGGTGAAATCAGGCTGGAACACCTTAACCAAAAGGTAAATAGCTGATTATTAGAAGTTTCGCTGTCTAATAAAGAAGTTCAAAAAGCTATCGGAGTATGAGTCGAACCCTAACCTTTTTCGCAGGTCATCAAAAGCGAAACACGGTAAGCCCAATAGACTCTCTCTTAAGGTCGAAACAAGGGAGTAAGCCAAGAGTAATCACAGCCGAATTGTCTAGGGGGTAAAGGAAGTCAGAGAAAGCGAACGCCCTGTGTAATGCAGAGGATAAGGGTTGAGGAATATCCCAACATCACACCACCTGAAAATGGTAGCCCACTTCTGACAGGTCTTAAACGATAAACAGAATCCAAAGAAACTAAACGGAGATTGAAAGATGGAAACCACTATGGTTATCGGAGACTCTGGACAACTTAACGACTGGTCACAGATTGACTGGAAATCAGTCGTCAAGAATGTTAAGCATCTGAGGAAACGGATTTATCGTGCCACACAGAACGGTCAGTGGAATCAGGTCAGAAGCCTTACAAAACTGATGTTAAGAAGCTTCGACAATCTAATTTTGTCAGTGCGTAAAGTTACCCAACTGAATCAAGGAAAACGAACAGCAGGTGTGGACAAGGAGGTAGCATTAACACCTGAACAACGGGTAAAACTCATCCGAGAAATGGGGCAGCACACACTATGGAAGGTTAAACCCACCAAAAGAGTATATATACCAAAAGCCAATGGGAAGCAAAGACCATTAGGCATCCCCACCATCAAGGATAGAGTAGCACAAGCCATAGTTAAGAACGCTCTAGAACCAATCTGGGAAGCTCTTTTCGAGGCAAACAGTTATGGATTCAGAGTCGGAAGAAGTTGCCACGATGCCATTGAGCAGTGTTTTCTACGCCTACAAGGTAATAGAGACACATGGGTTCTGGATGCCGACCAATCAGGATTCTTCGACAATATCACTCATGAAACCATCCTACATTCCATAGGGAATTTCCCCGCCCGCAGCCTAATCAAACAATGGTTAAAAGCAGGATACATAGACAAGGGAAAACTTCATGAAACACAAAGCGGAACGCCACAAGGAGGCATTATCAGCCCCCTACTGGCAAATATCGGCTTACACGGTCTGGAAAACTTCTTGAGCCAATTCAAGAAGGTCAAAGGCTCATACAAATCCGATAGATATGGTTTCGTCCGATACGCAGACGACTTCATCGTCACCGCTACCTGTCAAGAAGACATAGAGAAAATTCGACCTGAAATTGAACAATGGCTATCAAACAAAGGGTTAAAACTAAATAGAGAGAAAACTCGAATCGTACACATCAGCGAAGGATTTAATTTTATTGGGTTCAATCTCAGACAATACAATGGCAAACTACTGATAAAACCGCAAAAAGAGAAAGTCCTGAAATTCCTTAAGGAAATCAGGGAATGGCTCAAAAGAAATAAAACGGTAGAACAGAAAATTGTCATTGAACAATTAAACCCCAAACTTCGAGGCTTTGGAAACTACTATCGCCACGCCGTCAGCAAAGAAGTGTTTAGCTACATCAGTTCTGAGGTATGGATAGCACTTTGGCGATGGGCAAAACGGCGACACCCAAACAAGAGCAAACGGTGGATTGCCAACCGATACTTTAAAATTAGAGGCAAAGGGTGGGAGTTTACCTGCAATGTCAAGGACAGAAAAGGTAACAACAAGGAAATTAGCCTATTTAACATAGCTAAAATACCCATTGAACGCCACATAAAGGTAAAAGGAACAGCATCCCCAGACGACCCCAACCTAACAAAATACTGGGCTAAAAGAGCCACAAACTCTGGAAAAACCATCTGGGAAAAAGGGTCGAAGTATTACCAAATTGCCCAAAATCAAGGAGGGAAATGTCCTATCTGTGGCGAATATCTTAGCAATGGTGAAGCTATCGAAACACATCACATAGTACCAATGACAAAAGGAGGCTCGGATGACATCGACAATCTCCAGCACCTACACAAAATCTGTCATAAAGTTGTACACAGTGGTAAACGTACTGTGAAGGCAAAGGCTTGAGCCGGATGATGCGACAAGTGTCAAGTCCGGTTCTTAGGGGAGGGAGATACGGCGACGTAGGCTCTCTTACCCGCCAGCTGCACGTCCGCGTTCTGAACCAGAGGTGTCGTGTGGTAACACAGGCATCGACTCTAATTGAAGGAGATGTGTCCTCAAGCAATTGAGGCATCGACTCTAATCAAGTGAACAAACCTGACGGTCAACTGAGTACAGTTAGACCGCAGGCTTCTTTTTCCTTTTTTTCAAAGGCTTTTTATAGTGAGGTAGTTCCACCCCCACTTGCTAATATAGTATCAGAGTATTTCCCGAGCATCTTGGGGTATAAAAGAATAATTGTCGGTTTCGGTACCGAAACCCGACGAGCCTTTCATCCCAAGGAGTAATTCCCAACGGGGTACGGGGCTCCGCGCTCTGATTAATCCCCTCTAAATATACGCCCAAGACTTCCCGGCTGATGTTACAAAGTAAACGATTTCTTAGAATATTCTGGTAAATCCTTGTAGAACCTGGCACTATGGTTGGAGAACGCAAAAATACCCCCTAGCGATGACCAGATATGTCACACCACGAGAAGCTTGCAAAATCTTGCAAGTCTCAGACAAAACCCTTAGAAACTGGGAACTTGTCGGCAAAATATCAGCAATCAGAACTCCCTCTAACCAGCGACGCTATGATATCGACAGCGTTCTCGGAACCGGACATGACCGAGTTACAGCCATCTACGCCAGGGTCAGCAGCTACAAACAGCGCGAAGACCTTGATAGGCAAGTCAGTTACCTCCAAAGCCTCTATCCGCAAGCTAAAGTCTTTAAAGACATCGGAGGCGGACTCAACTTCAAAAGAAAAGCGCTTCTTGCCCTTCTGGGACAAGTCATGTCAGGAGATATCTCAGCAGTTGTGGTCGGACACCAAGACAGACTGTGCCGGTTTGGTGGCGACCTTATCAAATGGATCTGCGAGCAAAACAATTGCCAACTCATGGTTCTCAGCAGAAACGAGTTGTCTCCAGAACGAGAAATGGTTGAAGATATCCTTGCCATCATCCACGTCTTTAGCAGCCGACTCTATGGTTTGCGAAAATACAAATCTGCTATCAAAGAAGATTCGAGTTTACCCGGAAACCAAGCTAGCAGCGAAGTGGAGGAGTTGGATTGCAGCAAGTAGATGGTGTTACAATCAAGCAATTGCTATCCTGAAAGATGAAAAAATTGGTAAGTATGACTTAAGGAAGAAAATAATGGACTCAGCCCCTAGTTGGGTGTCTGAACAACCTTACAATCCGCGCCAAATGGCAGTGTTCCAAGCTTTTGAAGCACACAAAGCAGCTAAAAAGACAAAAGGAACGGCAAAATTTAGAAGCCGTTGCGACGCATCTGAGACTATCCGATTTCAAACGTCCAATTGGAAACTAGGAACTTTTTACCCACTTTCTACTAAGGAACTAACATTCAAGTCATCGGAGCCCATTATCGAGGTAATGCAGCACGAACCGACACTTAGCTTGATTAACAGGCAATGGTTTATTTGCTATGCAATTGATGTACCAAAAATCAAGCCAATTGAGAGCGATTTAGTTATTGCTTTAGATCCGGGTGTCAGAACTTTTCTTACTGGTTTTGATGGTAGTGACTTCATCGAAATAGGAAAAAACGATATCGGTCGTATCTATCGCCTAGCAAGGCATCTAGACAAATTAATGTCCCGTATTGGAGTAAGTAAAGGGAGAGAGTTCAAGCGACTAAGGTATTGCCTGCGAAAATCAGCAGCCCCAATCAGGAGCAAGATTAAAAACTTGGTCAATGAACTACACAAGAAAGCTGCAAAATATTTGACAAGCAAGTACAAGTTAATTTTCTTGCCAACCTTTGAGACACAACAAATGGTCAAAAAAGGCAAACGCAGGTTGGCGAGTAAAACGGCTAGAGCGATGGTTACGTTGAGCCATTATCGCTTTAAACAAACGTTGAAGCATCAAGCTACCAAGCATGGTGGTGTTGTAGTAGACGTGACAGAAGAGTACACATCGAAAATCTGTTCCAAATGTGGACACGTTCATTCTAAATTAGGCGGGTCTAAAATATTTAAATGTCCAAAGTGCGGACACACTCTGGACAGGGACAAAAATGGCGCTTTCAATAAAATATTGAAAGCTTTGAGAGATACCTCCTTGATAGGAGAGCTTGCTGCTTTTTCTATCTTGCCATACACGGTGATTCCTGGCTTAGTTCGGGATTTACCGGGTTAAATGTATCTGGTAGTTAACTAAACCCTTCCTCATCCGCCGGGTCGCCGTAGGGGTCTTCGCTGGCCGGAGTCAGGTTGCCGAACATTCCAGCATCCGCTACATAGTCTGCGGGGTCGCCGTAGGGGTCTTCGCTGGCCGGAGTCAGGTTGCCGAACTGTCCGTAGTCGGTACCGGCGTAGTCTGCGGGGTCGCCGTAGGGGTCTTGGCTGGCTGGAGTCACGTTGCCGTACTGTCCGTAGTCTGCGGGGTCGCCGTAGGGGTCTTGGCTGGCTGGAGTCACGTTGCCGTACTGTCCGTACTCAGCCGGGTCGCCGTAGGGGTCTTGGCTGGCTGGAGTCACGTTGCCGTACTGTCCGGGATTTGAGGCATCTTGGTAATTGCCGTCAGGATCGAATTGCTCGCTGTCTGGCCCAACGATCGCATCTTTTAACTTCCGCAAAAATCCGTCTACCATGATAAAGTTCCTCTTTTTTAGGTGTTGAAAAACGACTGTTTTAGATTGGGAATCCCACATTTAATTGAAAGTCAGGGAACCTGCAATCTAAAATCTCAAATGCTTAGACTACTGTGCCGGAACAGGACTTGTAGCTTCAGGCAAGCTAGTAAGGTCTCGACCAGTATTTTGGTTGTTGTACCCCTGGAATTCGCGGTAACGCACTGCCTCGGACTCCGGAACTGTAATTCCTCCCGGCGGGGGCGTTACCCAGACCGCGCGATTCTGGGCATCGCGGTAGTAAACGCGACCGTTTTTGGAAAGGTAATGTTTTCCCTGCGGCCCCTTTTCTTGTTTATTTTTGTACTGATTGTAGATGTAGTAAAGGGCCGCTGCTCCTGCTAAAGTAATCCCTACTTTTTGAGCCGTGTTCAGTCCTTTTTTCGCTTGTGGGGAAGGAGTGGGGGCGCGATTAGTTTGCACTCCTCCAGCGCGAGTGTTGTCAACAGGAGGCGGGGGAGCGTAAGTTCGCTCGTCAGAACCGCAAGCACTCACAAAGGGAAAGGTCAGCAGCGTTGTCAGCAGCAGAGCCATGAAGCGCGATCTTTTGGGTTCGGGTTTGATTGTGTTCATTGCCGCTCCGAATTGTCGGGATTATAGGTAGGGTGTGTTCTGGCGAGGTTAAGGAACCTGAGCTGCTGCCAACTGTTTTTAGAGTAAATTAATTTCTCAAAGCAATTTTGACCAAAAAAGTAGTTGCTGAGAATTTATCAACAGCGCAGGTACGGTATTGCGTTTCTAGATTAATCATCCTCAAATCTCTTGATGATTTACTCATTCCAGGGATATAAATAAAGTTTCTTTTATTTCAGTCTGGAGGTATATGCAAATGCGCGCCTTCGGGTAAAAATAAATTCCGTTTATGGACTGCTCAAAGCAAAGTGAAGCAGACGGAGGGGGGCGAGTGCCAAGCTCAAAGCAGCACTAGCGAGGGAAAGGAGGCGGGATTTGTCGATCGGCGGTGTTTAATTTCGCCAGACTGCTTGTGGGAGATGCCTGTATTTTTTTGTGGGAATTGTGGAGAGGTCGATCGCACTATTGTAGAAATCTCTTAACAGCGAGACAAAGCCCCCGAAGCTTTTCGGATATTTAGGAAAATAAATAATTTATTTACTGCTGGATTGTCGATCGCAGTTGTATTTATTGTGGCAAAAAATCTAATTTTTTATAACCAACAAAAGCAACTCAAGGAATTGCTGCAAACCAAACAGTGCGGCGAGCGACAGTTCGCTTAAATTTGCAGGGATGGGCCGAATTCGAGAATCCTAGCTTGCAAGAAACTAAAATGCCAGATGGCAAAATTCACCCTTAATGGCAGCCCATAAAACAATCTGGTGTGTCATTACTTGTCAACTTCTTTTCATTCTTTCCGCTCTCTGTTTCTCTTTCTCTGTGTCCTCTGTGGCCTCTGTGGTTCATAAAAAAAACCGCCGGCTGACTGACAGGCGGCGGTTTTTTTAAGCAACTAACAATCGCCTAAAATTAGTGAGCAGAACCGTTACCGTGATACTTGTCAGTATCGTAGAATCCGTTTTTTGTACCGAAGAACAGACAGCAAACGGTGAAAACTGCTGTCAAGACTGCTAAAACTAACTTAACGTCCATAATTTACCTGCTGTTGTTGAGTGAGTGCAAATACTCAGATTGTAGAATCTTTTTGGCTGGCGCGGCCATCTACCAGCGTAGCGCCAGATTTGCTGGGCTGTACTCTGGTGCGGCAGTTTCCTGACGGCGAGACAATTCGGGGAATGATTGTCGAAACCGAAGCTTACGGGCCCGGAGATCCCGCTTGTCACGCTTACCGACAACGCACTCCTCGCAATGAGGTGATGTTCGGGCCTCCGGGTATGAGCTACATTTACCTAATTTACGGGATGTATCACTGTTTTAACGTGGTGACGGATGCAGAGGGAGTTGCTAGTGGTGTGCTGATTCGAGCTTTGCAGGTAGATGTGGTTCCCCAAGAATTCGCTGCAATTCCTGAGAAGAAGCGATCGCGCCTCGCCGCCGGGCCTGGGAAACTGTGTAAGGTACTGCTGATCGATCGAACTTTAAGCGGTTTTCCCTTGGGTGCAGGCCAACCGCTGCGATTGGAACACCGGAGCGAGCAATTTCAGCAAGCTGTGGAGGAGGGTACAATAAATTTTGTCCAAACTACGCGGATCGGGATTTCTCAAGGCATGGATTTGCCTTGGCGCTGGTATGTAGGGAACTGTACGGCTGTGTCACAACTCTAGTAATGTCAAAGGTATCAGCGTAAATTTTGTAGCTTATCTTCGTGAAATTATGGCTTACTCTTCTGAAAACCCGATCGTCCAACTCAAAAAATGCCTGACGCTGGCTCAGGATGTTGGTAGTCACAGTGAAGCCAACCGGGCCTTCCAGCAATTGTGTGGGATTATCGATGCTGAAAACCCAATGGCGGCGCAACTTTTGGAGATGCTATGGGAAGAAGCAATTATGGCGAGGCGATCGGCTTTATTTTGGCAGCAAATGAGCGATGTTGAGAAAGATATGGCTAATAGAATGATGGAAAATATGACGCAGATGCGGCAGAATTACTTGCGGCTGATGCAGGAAATGTAGGAGTTGGTAATTGGTAATTACTAATTGGTAATTGTTCGGACTTTGCCAACAGGCGTAGGGTGCGTCAGCGCCGATATTTGATACCGATCGAACAATTTGTTTCTGACGCACCTTACAATAAATTCTCCTACTTCATTAAAGCAGCGCCGCGGTTGTAAAGTTCGCGGGCGTAATCAGTCCAAGTTCCCTGTCCCCAATAGCGGAAACAGCTTGTTTGCACCAACAAATTGTAAAGCAAAGCTTGCTGGTATTCAAACTGCTTAGTAACGGTGGCATCTTGCTGCACCAGCGGATCGTATTTTTTGTGAAATGCAGCGCTGAGTAGATTCATCGGTTCCAAGACATTTTCGTAGCCTTTCACCCAACTCAAATCGTTTGTCCAAGAAGCACCATCCATGTGAAAATTATGGTCGGTTTGCTTGAGTTGGGCGATCGCACTTTCCACTTTTTCCGGTGTTGCACTATCAGCATCGACTAGGTGCCAGATTTTGTGCTGGTTAACCCCTTGACAAATCGGATAATCATCAGGATTAACACCCGCCGCTTCAATTATCTCCAAATATTCAGTGCCGTTTAAACCAACAACACCGGATTTTCCCCCGCCTTGTTCGCGGTTTTCGTGCCAAGCTTTGACAAAAGCGCTGGGAAATTCATTCATCATCACGCCGCCATTTTCTCCGTCAGCAATCTGAGTGACTAAAGAAGGAACTGTGACATTGCCAATTTGCTGTTTATTGCGTCCTTTTGCTTCGTAATAAGGCTGCATTTGTCCCACCAATTTCGTATCCGAACCTTGGGTTTTAATCAAAGCCGTGATGCTGATTGTTTCGCCGTGAGAATTGCGCGCAACCAAACGGTTGGGAATATATTTTTGGTCTTGCGACAATCCCGAACCGTCTGGATTTTCTACAGAATGTTCTTGCACCATCAGCCAGCGATAGCCGCATTCTTTCAAAGCTTTGATGTATTCGTAAAGTGTATCTGGGTGATTGGGAAAGTGCATTTCTGGGGGCGAAAAACCTTTGACGCGCTTGAGGGCATCAATGCCAAAAATGGCTGCAAAATGATGTTGCCATGCTTGAATTTGGAGTTTGATGTCGGGAATGGGAGTTGAAGGAATGACGGCGTGACTCCACATTGTCCCCAGCCATTCTACGTGAGGTTGATATTGAGGATCGCAGGTAATCCGCTTGAGATTATCAAAGATATCGTCGCGTCCCATTTGGCGCAATCCCCACAATAAGTTGCCCGAATAATCGAGCATAATTCGCGGGTTGCAGCCTTCGGCAATCAGTTGGGGAATGAATTCTCCCATGCGAGAATAGCACCAAGCAAACACTCCGGCGTTGTGGTTGTCTCCTTGGTTGGGATGTTCAAACATATTGTGGAGATTGCTGATCAGTTCGCCGTTTGCACCCGCAGGAATTGTGGGTTGGTGCATATGGAGGGCGCAGGCGAATCCGGCTTGAATGTTTTCCAGGCGCAGATTTGTGGTAGGTAGGAAGACAGGTTCGTTGCTATTGGCTGCAGCCTTAATTTCTGCTTCGGAGCCGCAAATATTGGGTAATCCTGAGTTGATTTCTTGTAAAATCGGTAAATTGGGAGATTGTGCGATCGCAGGCATAAATTTTTCTCAACCATTGTGGAGGGGCGCTGTCTGCTATTGCTAAGATAGCTATAGCCATCCTAAATCATTTGTAAATTTCTTACTCCCTCCCCTTGATAAGGGGAGTGTTGGGGTGGGATCAAAAATTTACTGCTCATTTAGGATTGCTATAGATACTTTAACAGTAGCAGAGGATGTCTGCAAAAGAGAAATTTCACCGGATAAGTCCGGGATCGCGGCAGATCCTAATCTTGGGTAAAATGTTTAACACATTTCACGTAAATAGGCGAGGTAAATTATGAAATACGAAATCAAGGTTTTGGAACCAACGGATTTGTGGTATGTCCAAAATAATATCAATCCAGAAACGAACAAGTTTTATCATCCCACTAAGAATATTCCCCTCGTTCAGCAAGCGGAAATTAACTTGAATAATTCCGGAGTGATCATTCAAAAAGGTGCGCTGCATTGGTGTATGGGGAAATTGACTTCCGGTGTTTATAAAACGGATAACCGTTTAAAAGATATGTGGGTATCTTTAACAACGGAAATGGACTACAACGCTCCTGTATATCAAGGGACTGGTACGGTGAAACTGGAACCGAGACAAAAAGGGAATTTCCTGCATTATACGCCGATCGCTCTGTCGGATGGGGAGCAGTGGGAATTTGATGATGGTGTATTTCAGTTTTGTTCGGACAATGTAGTTATCGGTGCTAAAAAACTGAAATTCCGACAAGTGGCTGCTTCTAATGACGGTAGGTGGAGAATTGCTGTTACAGCTTTGCGCGAGCAAAAAGCTATAGTTGTAGCTGCTACAAATTCACCGGCTAAGATTGTGGAACTAAAACAAGGTGAAACTTTGATAGCTGATTGCGATTTGGTTAAAGGATTTACCAAGGGGATTGAAGAAGATTATCGAAAATTAGGTCATTTTGGCAAAGGGGGTGGAGAGGGTTATGTTTGGTATTATCAGGGGAAAGGTAAATTATTAGTATGTGAAAATGATGCTATGGGTTTGGGTTGAGTTATTGACAGCGACAGGAGATACGATCGATAAAAAGGGATGGACTTGACCAATTAGTTTGATTTTTGCCAAATCTGGAAACACAGGCGATCGATTACACTTGGGCACATCAGGGACACGGCAGTGCCGTGTCCGTAACTGTATTTTAAGCAACAGTCCGATCGCCCAAATCCGTCTCAACATCCGCTAGCTGCGCGTATCTCGCTGTATTCCCAATGGCCTACTTGCTTATTTGGCGAGAAACCATATACTTTGTCATGTTAAGAAAATATCTTTTTGATTCATCCAGGAGCGAGAAAAAAAAATGTACATTGTACAAATTGCCTCGGAGTGCGCCCCCGTCATCAAAGCAGGGGGTTTGGGTGACGTAGTTTACGGTTTGAGTCGGGAGTTGCAGAATTCCGGCCACTGCGTCGAGATTATTCTACCGAAGTACGACTGCATGAGGTACGACCACATTTGGGGACTTCACGAGGCCTACCGGGATTTGGCTGTGCCCTGGTACGGCGGCGAAATCCTCTGTGATGTCTTGTGCGGGTGGGTGCACGGGCAGTTGTGTTTTTTCATCGAACCTCGCTCTCAAGATAACTTTTTTAATCGCGGCTGTTATTACGGGTGCAATGACGACAATATGCGGTTTGCATTTTTCAGCAAAGCCGCTTTGGAATTTTTGCTCAGAAGCAACAAGCGTCCCGATGTGATTCACTGTCATGATTGGCAAACTGGTTTGGTGCCAGTCCTGCTGTTTGAAATTTACAAATACAATTGGATGGAATATCAGAGAGTCTGCTATACCATTCACAATTTCAAACATCAAGGCATGGGAGGTGGCGATATTTTGGAAGCAACGGGTTTGCACAGACCGGATTATTATTTTGATTACGATCGCCTCCGAGATAACTTTAACCCTTTTGCTATCAACTTTATGAAAGGCGGCATTGTTTACTCGAACTTTGTCACCACGGTTTCGCCCCACCATGCTTGGGAAGCTCATATGGGCGAGTGTGGCTACGGTTTGGGGCACACCTTGCATTTATATCAAGAGAAGTTTCGCGGGGTGCTCAACGGCATTGATTACGATGTGTGGAATCCTGAGACCGATCGCTATATTCCGCACCACTACAATCAGGAGGATTTGGCAGGAAAAGCCAAAACTAAAAAAGCTTTGCGCGATCGGCTGTTACTGCGCGATGCTGACAAGCCTATTATTACCTTTATCGGTCGTTTGGACGACCAAAAAGGTGTCCATCTCGTCCACCATGCAATTTATTACTCTCTGAGTAAGGGGGCACAATTCGTGCTTCTGGGTTCCGCGACGGAAGCGGGAATTAACGCTCATTTCCAGCACGAAAGACAGTTTTTAAATGATAATCCAGACTGCCATTTAGAACTAGGTTTTAATGAGGAACTGTCGCACTTAATTTACGCGGGTGGGGATATGATTGTGGTTCCCAGTAATTACGAACCCTGCGGGCTGACTCAGATGATTGGGTTGAGGTACGGCACTGTTCCTGTGGTGCGGGGAGTTGGCGGTTTGGTGAATACTGTGTTCGATCGAGATTACGACACCCGCCACCTGCCGGCAGAACGCAACGGTTACGTGTTTTACCAAACCGACTACTCGGCTTTAGAGTCGGCGCTCGATCGGGCGATCGGATTGTGGTATGACTATCATGATGAATTTGAAAAACTCATGCTTCAAGGCATGAATTGTGACAATTCGTGGAAATATCCAGCTAAAGACTATGTGGAAATTTACGAGCTAATTAGACACAAATAAGCCGTAGGATCTCAGATGCTGCACCATTGTCAAGAACGGACTCTGGGGCCCGTTCCACAAAGAATGAGTTTTCTCGCTTCACAGGCCGTCCAGCCTGTTCATAAAAGGCTTATTGAGAATGGTGCAACATCTCAGATGAAATTGTTGTGGGGAGTAGGGGCCCTAGCGTCCCGCCCGCGCGAAAAATACAACGCAAGATGCCCGACAGCTAAGGATCGCGAATTAAATAACTTACAATTTTAATTGTTATTGTGGGATGGGCCTAAGAGCCCGTCATGAGTGGACGGGCGGGACGCCCATCCCACTTTCAAGAGTGGAAGTTATTTAATTCTCATTCCTTATAACAAAGTCTTTGCGTAAAAAAAACTGCCGGTTGAGCAAAGTCGAGACCGGATTTCTGACCACGAATTTCAAAGGTGGTACCCGCCACGTGATTTATCCGTGGAATCAATCCCCAATCTCAAATCGAAAATCCTCAAGAAAGAGCATTTATCCGTGGGGTCGCCTCTAAAATCTAAAATCTAAAATCTAAAATCGATTGACCAGCAGTGCGTCAGCCATAAAATAGTTACTCTCTCGATCATCAAATAAGAATTACTTGCATTAATATAGTAAAGCAATGACTATAGATGGCTGTAGATAGACCATCGTGTCAATTACCAGATGAAAAAATCTATCATTATAGAACAATGAGCATTTCTCGGCGTATTTTTCTTGCCAGTGGTACAGCAATGGCTGTCGTGGCCGTGGGGGAACTAACCAAAAAAGCCCCTGTCGCAGCCCAAACCGGCACTCTCAACCTTTATTCAGCACGTCACTACGATACTGATAATGAGTTGTACCAAAGCTTCACCAAAAAAACTGGGATCAAGGTTAACCTCGTTGAAGCGGATGCCGATCAACTAATTGAACGGATCAGAAGTGAAGGTGCAAATAGCCCCGCTGATGTTTTCATCACGGTGGATGGTGGGCGTTTGTGGCGGGCAAAACAAGCAGGTATTCTGCAACCTGTTTCTTCAACAGTCCTGACATCGGCAATTCCAGCAAGTTTGCGAGATCCTCAAGGTTTCTGGTTTGGTCTATCGCGCCGGGCACGGGTGATTGTTTACAACAAAAGCAAGGTGAACCCTGCCCAATTGTCAACCTATGAGGCGCTGACAGAACCTCGGTGGAAAGGCAAAGTTTTAGTGCGATCGTCCACTAATATCTATAATCAGTCTCTGGTTGGGGCTATGTTAGCAGCTCATGGAGCTCAAAAAACAGAAGCTTGGGCGCGAGGATTGGTGGCTAATTTTGCGCGTCCTCCAGAGGGAAATGATACGGCACAAATCAAGGCTGTTGCTGATGGGGTAGGCGATCTTGCCATTGTTAATACCTATTATGTAGCTCGCTTAATGAAATCGAAAGATCCAGCAGAAAAGGCGATCGCGGCGAAAGTAGGTGTATTTTTCCCCAACCAACGCGATCGCGGTACCCACGTCAACATTAGTGGTGGGGGTGTAGTCAAAACCTCCCGTAACAAAGCAGGCGCGATCAAATTCTTGGAACACCTAGCCAGCCGCGAAGCGCAACAGCTTTTTGCTAGGAGTAATAACGAATACCCTGTGATTTCAGGTGTGGCGATCGATCCTGTAGTGGCAAGTTTTGGTACATTCAAATCTGACCCTCTCAACCCTGATGTGTTTGGGAAAAATAACCCCGAAGCTTTAAAGGTTGCCGATCGGGCCGGATGGAAATAGAGGCTTTTTGAACAAGAAGCTACTCTTTGTGATTCGGCGGTTTCAACCGCCGAATCCCATCAACTTTAATTTTTAATTTTACCATCCGGCATGATAGCGCCTTTCAGGTTTGCCCCTTTGAGGTTAGCCCCAGTCAAATCAGCACTATTTAAGTCAGTTTCACTTAAATCGGCATTACTAAGATTGGCATTATTCAGTTTTGCACCTCGCAAAAAAGCCCCCTTGAGATTTGCATTACTCAAATCAGCATTTGTGAGATCGGCCGAAAATAAACCTGCTTTTTCCAGAGAAGCACCTTTTAAATTTGCACCTTTGAGATTGACGCTATCGAGTAAGGCTTCATTAAGTTTGACATTTTCTAGCATAGCACCTTCCAACTTAGCACCATTGAGATTAGCGCTTGTTAAATCAATGTCACTTAACTTAGTATCAGTCAGGTCACATCCTGGACATTGCTTAGTTTTTTGTAATGTTTCGAGGGGACCCGCCACCTGTTTTTGGCATCCAAAGGTGACAAAAATAGTAAGTAGTAACAAGGAAATTGTGCCAGTAGTGCGGATAAACATTGCTGAATTTTTATTAATCATCTTGATTTATGAAAGAAAAAGGAAGAGGGATGAAGGGTTGATACATTCTCCTGAAACCCGCCAGGGAATAAATTCCCCCTCTTATAGCTAAAGTCGGTTGAAACCGACTGAAATCCTAGCTGTCTAGTCGTCTTCAGACGACTTTAGCTATGAGACAGGGGTTTCAACCCCTGTCGGACTTTCGCTATGAGACAGGGGTTTCAACCCCTGTCGGACTATAGCTTTAAAAGAATCAATCACCACTGCAAGCAGGGAAGAGATTTGGCGGTTATTGTGTTGAAGACTTGCGCGATCGCGCAATTTTCCAACTTAATAAAATAACCGGTAACATCCCCACTAAAACAATTGCCAATGCTGGGCCAGAAGCTTCAGCCAAGCGCTCATCTGAGGCAAGTTGATAAGTTCGCACAGCCAAGGTATCAAAGTTAAACGGTCTAATAATTATAGTAGCAGGTAACTCTTTCATGACATCAACGAATACTAACATCATGGCAGTTAGTAGACCTCCCGTCATCATTGGTGTATGAACTGTAACTAAAGTTTGCATCGGGCTATAACCCAAACTTCTCGCCGCATCATCTAAATTAGGCTTGATTTTGCCCAAACTTGACTCCACCGCATTTAAAGAAACAGCAAGGAAGCGAACTATATAAGCAAATACCAAAGCTGCGATCGTACCACTTAACAACAAGCCTGTAGAAATTCCAAAGTTTTCACGCATCCAACTATCAAATAGATTGTCCATTTTTCCAATGGGAACCATAATCCCAACTGCAATCACAGATCCAGGTACAGCATAGCCCATTGCCGCAACTCTAGTGCCTAACTGCACTCCTAAATTAGGATATAACCGTAACCCATAAGCCATAATCAAGGCAATAACTACGGCTAAAATTGCTGTCAGTGTTGCCAAAATTAAACTATGACGGGCAAATATCCAAAAGCGTTCATCTAAGGTGAGTTGCCAATTAGCTAAGGTCAACTTTACTAAAAGACCTCCTGGCAATAAAAAACCCAAAAACAGCGGCATCAAACAAGCAGTTACCGCTAAGATTTCCCTGATTCCTTTAAGTTGATAAGTTTGTAGTTGGCGATAGCGGCTGCTAGCTTGATAATATTTAGTCCGACTCCGCGACCAGCGTTCTAGTAATATTAAACCCAGAACAAATAATAATAGCATCGCCGCTAATTGATTGGCTGCAATTCGTTCTCCCATGCCAAACCAAGTCCGATAAATACCTGTGGTGAATGTATCCACTCCAAAATACTGAACAGTACCATAATCGTTGAGAGTTTCCATCAAAGCCAGTGCTAAACCTGCAACAATTGCGGGTCTTGCCATTGGTAAGGCAACTGTAATAAAACTCCGCCAAGGGCTACAGCCCAGTATTCTACTAGCTTCTAGGGTACAAGTTGATTGCTCCAAAAAGGCAACTCTTGTTAATAGGTAGACGTAGGGATATAAAACTAAGATTAGCATTAAGATGGCTCCAGGGAGCGATCGCACGTTAGGAAACCAATAGTCTCCATAACTCCAGCCAAAAATATAACGCAAAGCACTTTGAACTGGGCCGGAAAATTCTAAAAAGTCTGTATAAGTATAAGCTAGGACATAAGCTGGGGCCGCTAAGGGTAACAGTAATGCCCATTCAAATACGCGACTGGCCCGAAAGCGACACATTGTTACTAGCCACGCACATCCTACGCCAATCACGACAACACCCAAGCCTACACCGATCATTAACCAAAAAGAGTTGATGATATAACGGGTTAAAACTGTATCGGTTAAATGTTGCCATGTATCTTTAGCTTCAAAAAAGATACTGGATAAGACACTGATCACTGGTATGGCGATCGGCAATGCTAAAGCGATAATTGCAACTGTCCACCCACTCGCCGATAAACCGCGTAAGGTCGATCGCCATTGGATTGTCCTGATTCCTGTTTGCTGTAGTGATTTTTGGGAATTTTTCATCGCTAGTAAAAAGTCTAGCCTGCTAGTTTATCAGTAGTTGTAAACATTTGTCAAGCCTTTATGATAATTAATCTCACTAAACTGGTATATTGTAGAATAGTAAGTTGTTGATTATTTATAGCAATAATGGCTCGACCGATAATTCTGCATTTGGATGGTGTAACAAAACAGTATGCCCAAGCTGCATCACCTGCGGTGGCATCTGTCACCCTGACCTTACATCAAGGAGATATACTGGGGTTGTTGGGGCCATCGGGTTGTGGGAAAACAACGTTGCTGCGGTTAATTGCGGGTTTTGAACAGCTACAAGCAGGGACGATCGCCCTAGCAGGGAAAACTGTAGCCAGTGTTAATATGTCAGTCGCGCCGGAACAGCGAGACATTGGTATGGTGTTTCAAGACTATGCACTCTTCCCCCATTTGACAGTCGCGAAAAATGTAGCTTTTGGCTTGACACATCAAGGAAAAGAGTCAAAGCATAATATTCAGAAAGGTGTCACCGAAGCATTAGCGCTGGTGGGATTAGAAGGATTGGAAAATCGTTATCCCCATGAATTATCGGGGGGTCAGCAACAGCGAGTGGCGCTGGCCCGTGCTTTAGCCCCTAGACCTGCGATTATTTTACTAGATGAACCATTGAGTAATTTAGATGTACAAGTACGGTTAAGATTGCGTCAGGAAGTCCGCGAGATTCTCAAAGCAACGGGAACCTCTGGTGTATTTGTCACCCACGATCGCGAAGAAGCACTTTCGATTTCAGATTGGGTAGCGGTGATGCGTCAAGGCCAATTAGAACAGTTTGGCACTCCAGAGGAAGTTTATCAAGAACCAGCATCTCGATTTGTGGCTGAGTTTGTGACGCAAGCTAATTTTGTGTCTGCATCGCTGAAGCAGGATTTTTGGGAAACAGAAGTAGGTTGTTTTGCTGTTAAACGAGATTCATGTTCACAAGTTCCCTGTGATGTTTCTACTCAAGGAGAATTGATGATCCGGCAGGAAGACTGGAGTTTATACTTAGATGAAGATTCGCCTGTTGTGGTTTGCGATCGCCAATTTTTAGGCAGAGAAAATCGTTATTGTTTAAAAACACCTTCTGGCGAAAAGTTATATGCCCTCACAACCACAGGAAATGTTTTTCCTATTGGTTCTAAAGTTCGGTTATCTTGTGGTGATAATTCTCCCTTAGCTTTCTTTGTCGGTAAGCCTAAGCCATAGCTAATGGCTAATTGCTAATAGACATCTCCCAAAAAGAATCTAAAACCGTTCTCCTATGTAGAAAAGGTTATTTGCAGCCACTCAACAGGAAGGTTACATTTTTTCCCGACAGGTGAAATGCGATCGCCCGCAACTCCTTCCCATCGCTCGCCCTCTTTCCCTCTCCTCAAAAAATACAGCCACAACCAAGGATTAAATCAGATCTGGATCGATCGCCAATATGCCACCAACCCCGTCAGCAACGAATTCCCCTCGTTATCCCACCACTCTAACCATTGCTGAGTCTGATTTTGATAAATGCCTTCCCATAGGCCCAATTTTACTCCCATAAGTTCGATCGGCTACTGAAGGGAACAATATTAAAAAATAAAAGCCTTTCATCCCCGGACTAAAGTCACCGGGATGAAAGGCTTTTGCACGTTTTGACCAGCCTTCAATCTGGTTGGTTTGACAGATTTAAGCTAATTTTATTCAAATGAAAGTATCTTAAATTTCGGACTTTTTTCCTTGCGATTCTGGCACAGCAACTTCTGAATCCTGCTGATTCAGAGCCATTTCTAGAGATTTTGCAATCTCGACTGACTCAGGAGTACGCTTAGAAAATCCCCAGACAAACATCAAGACGATACTGGAAACTAGCAGCCATTGCGGCGGAACTAAATCGGGATTAATTACTTTCACCAACAATCGCATTCCCACGAACCCAACTGTTATGTAACCAGCACTTTCTAGGTGAACGAACTCATCCAGCCAGCGGATGAACAATCCGGCCATGAATCGCAGGGCAATAATTCCAATAGTAGCGCCTGTTACTACGATAAAAGTGTTGTCAGACACAGCGATCGCAGTAGTAACGCTATCCAATGAAAACGCTAAATCCGTAAAAGCAATCATGGGAATTGCTTGCCACACAGACGCAAATCTGGGCCCGTGATGTTCTCCTTCAGAGTCTGTATCTGAAGTAAAATGTTGGAAAACAAGCCACAGCAGGTAGAGAGCACCAAGCAGCTCAAACTGCCAGTATTGGATCACCCAAGTAGCCGTTAAAATTAGGGCGATCCGCAGTACAAAAGCAATTATCAAACCCAAGTTGAGAGCTCTTTGCTGATCCTTGGCATCTTCCAAACCTTTAGAAATAGACGCCAGGGCGATCGCGTTGTCAGCCGAAAGTACAGCCTCCAAAGCCACCAAAACCAACAATAATAAAAAGCCGTCAACTCCAAAATTGGGTGAAGCGTCGAGAAATTGATCTAGCATTAACTATTTTGTGCACCTAAAATTGGCAAGGGTCGAGCGCAGCGCAAATTACCCGCTCTGTCTAACATTAGTTTCACCTTCACTTAAATCTTAACCTAACGCGGTAATTCTGTGGGAGGCGATCGTCCCAACAACCTCCGAAGGAAGCAGTCCCAGGAAACAAGGAAAAATTCTGGCGTTGCACAACTTGAGGAGGCTTCTTGTGGGTTAGGCGTTCCGCCTGCTGCGAAAATACACGCCTTCGGGCTCATGGGCCCATCCCACAAAACAATCAAAATCATCCCGCAATTATCCAACACCAAAATTCTCCCCCTCCGACACTCAAAAACTCCGCCACTGCGCCACTGCGCTACTGCCCCACTCCTCCCCGGACGCACC
This sequence comes from Microcoleus sp. SVA1B4, assembly GCF_036700545.1. NCBI lineage: Bacteria > Bacillati > Cyanobacteriota > Cyanophyceae > Oscillatoriales > Microcoleaceae > Microcoleus > Microcoleus sp. SVA1B4. Next base: position 27,660 of record NZ_JAUBPB010000053.1, on the reverse strand, counting down.
ATTTGTGTTGCAAGTTGTAACAAATGATTCCCAAAAGCGCCAATTTGTCTCAAATTGGTGAAAGCTCGTCCCCGCGAAAAGGAGTTTTGCGAATATGTCTTTAACAGATACCCAAGTCTACGTAGCGCTCGTAATTGCTTTGATTCCCGGAATCTTGGCTTTCCGGCTGTCAACTGAACTGTACAAATAGTTTCCAGACAACAGTTGCGAACCGCAAAACGCCTGCCTGAGCAGTTAAATCTCTCGCATTACAGATACAGACAATTGCTGCCCCAGTGCAGTAGATTGTTTGTGTTCAGCAAGACGAGACTGCAAGGGCAGGCATTTTTATGGGGAAATTCCGTCTTCAGGCGTCACCTTTGTCTCAACAATTTTGGCTGTCAGCACCCTAACTAACAGCGGCGAGTGTGCGTTAAGCTCAGAATTTGCTCTGTTGAACTCTAAAACGTCAGTCTCAGGTATTTGAAAAAAAATTATGCAAGCGATTCAACCCCCCGTTACCCCACTGCGTCCCGTAAAAAAATCCCCTCGGGTTACTCCTCGTCGCAGCAGCCGCCAGCGTTCCTACCCTCACCAAACCCTCGCGGCCGAAACAGGGGTCAAGTTGGCAGTCAACATGGTACTTTCAGTCTGTGCCACTTCTGCTTTGCTTCAGCTTTGGCCTCACTACCGGGCGGTGCAAGAAAAATTGCACGAAATCCAAGCTGAAGTCAATCTTACCCAAGGGCGAGTCGATCGCTCGCGATCGGACTTTAACCGCTACTTTGACCCTAGTCTTGCTAAAACTGTGATGCAAGAGCAAAGCAACCAAGCTGACCCGCAGCAGCGTCCGGTGATTTTGCAAGAGGTACCCGAAGCCGAGGAATCAACCCCGCAACCTTAAGGGAACGGCTGTTTTGGGTTTTGATATCACGTCCGGTTTTCATCATTCTTGTATGTCATTGCTTCGTACAGCGAACAATGACAGATGAATCTGTCGGACGTGATATCACTTTTAAGGATCGCGAATTAAATAACTTACAATTTTAATTGTTATTGTGGGATGGGCGTCCCGCCCGTCCAAAAAGGACGGGCGGGACGCCCATCCCACTTTCAAGAGTGGAAGTTATTTAATTCTCATTCCTAAGTTAAAAATTTTTTAGATCATTCTTGTCTGTCGTGGCGAAGCAAACGCAGAGACAGACAGACCTGCGTATTGTCACCTGCTGCAAGCTCAAAACTGCAAACTCCGGCTTATACTGACTTTGCCAGCACGGTTTTTTCTTTCAGTAGTTGCAGTGCAGCTTGATATTGCAAGTCTGCTGCTGTGCCGATTTGATCGCGCGCGATGGGTTCCAAAGGTACTACGCGATCGGGCGAAATCCCCAGCTTGTTAATATCTTTATGGTTCGGTGTCTCGTACTTAGCAACAGTCACAGCCAACCCGGAACCGTCAGACAAATCAAATAGCGACTGAATCAACCCTTTGCCAAAAGTCTTTTCGCCTACCAGTTGAGCTCTGCCGTTATCTTGCAGCGCACCAGCCAAAATTTCGCTAGCACTGGCACTTCCCTTGTTCACCAAAACAATCAGCGGATCGTTAGTTAGGGCTTGTCCATAGGCTTCAAAACTGCCGAGAATGCCTTGTCTGTTCACCGTGTAGACGATCGTCCCGGAATCCAGCCACAAGCGGGCAATTTCAATCCCTGCTTGCAACAGTCCGCCCGGATTGTTCCGCAAATCGAGAATGTAGGCGGCGGCCCCTTGTTTTTCCAGGCGGTCGATCGCGTGAGCGACTTCCTCAGTAGCGTTAGCGCTAAATTGACTCAAGCGAATGTAGCCCACCGGCAAATTCTCTGACCCCGACTGCAATTGGGCGTAAACCGGATTCAGAGCAATGCGATCGCGCACTAGCTCAATGTCCTCAGCAGCGTCCCTTCCCTCGCGCCCCAAGGTCAAGGTAACGGGAGTGCCGATGCGGCCGCGCATTCGAGTTGCAGCCTCGTCTAGGCTCAATTCTGAGGTGGGAGTGCCATCAATTTTCAGAATGCGATCGAGGGGTTGGATGCCAGCTTTATCCGCCGGTGAGCCGGCCAAAGGAGCCACCACTGTCAGGGTATTTGTCTGGGGGTCGATCGCAATTTGCAGCCCCACACCCGTCAATTCTCCCGAAGTGTTGACCTGCAAGCTGCGGTACTGTTCGGGTTTCAGTAGTCGAGTGAACGGGTCGTCGAGATTCGCCAGCATCCCCTGAATCGCCGTGTAAGTCTGCTGTCTGTCGTTGAGCGGTTGCTTGACAGCCTTTTGGCGAATCGACCACCAATTGTGATTGTTGAAGCTGTCATCCACATAAGAGCGATTGACAATTCGCCAAGCTTCACTCAAAAGCTGCTGTTCAGGAGTCAGCGCCGCCGCAGGCTGCGCCCACCCACCTAGAACTAGGACGACTTGGAGGAAAAGTACAATAGCAATCTGGGAAACTCGTCTGTGCATGATTTTTCTGTAAAATACCAGTAAGTATTACATTTTATGTATTTTAGGTTTGTACGCTCGGAACGCTGTTGCAGATTTAACTCAGATTTGTTTCCCGACGGTCAGTCCCGAAGGCACTCGGATGTTTATAAGAATCCTCGCCGTAGAAGGGCGAGGAGTTGTCAATTACAAAATAGCAACTCGTCCAGTCGGTGCCAGCTATGTCCCCACAGAAACCATTAATTCTTGATTTTGCCAAGACAGACGCGATGAAAGTGATTCTCCCGCGCCCTGCAATCCTGTCGAGTCACGGCGCAAAGTGGCAAGGAATTCATGTCGAATATCACTGTCAGCCACCAAACGAATGTCCCGAACACTGTCTCGAACAGCACACGGTTGGCTTGATGCTCAATTCAGCAACACTAAAAGGAACAGTGAACGGGAAAAACTGCGGTAGCGAATCGTGGCAAAGTGGGCAGATGTTCATCGCTGCTGCTGGTACTTATTTCCAGTCAGTTGCAACCGGAGACTATGAATTTATGGCGATCGCTCTTGAACCTACCGACTTCGACAATACAGTTGGCGAATCGATCAATTCAAATCCCATTGAAATTATACCGCAATGGCAAACCAGCGATCCGTTGGTTCACGGAATTGCCTGGGCTCTCAAAACCGAACTAGAATCAGGCGGATTAAACGGTACTCTTTATGTCGATGCACTGAAAAACGCGCTTTCACTGCACATACTGCACCGCTATGGCGCGAAAAAACCTAACCGGCGAGATGTTGGAGGCGGTCTTGACCCCGGCCAATTGCAGCTAGTTATTCATTACATTAATGAATTCATAAACCGAGATTTGCACTTAAGTGAACTTGCTAATTTAGTGAACATTAGTTCTTATCATTTCAGCCGTATGTTTAAACAATCGACTGGAGTCACGCCCCATCAGTACGTGACCCAGTGCCGAATTGAAAAAGCAAAACAGTTGTTGAAAAAACCGAAGTTATCAATAAAATATATCTCCCAGCAAGTCGGATTTCACGACCAAAGTCACTTTAGCAAGACATTCTGCAAAATTGTCGGTTTGACTCCTAAGAAATATCGCGATCGGCTTTAACAAAACTCAAGCCCCTCTCACATTAAAAGCATTTTGTAGTTGCCAAGTATTTTTGCCTAGGGCTTGCGGGGGTTCAGAAACCGGGTTGTTTACCCGATCGGGAAACCTGTGTATTTTGGTACAAAACCCGGTTTCTTTGGTATTTAGGCGTAAGTTTTGTCGTATAAAAATCCTAGCCCGTCGGCGCTGTTACAATTCTTCATCAAATAGGGATAAATTCCGCAAGAAAATTATATTTTTAGCAAGTTTTCCGCAAGAATTTACAATACAACAGACTTGGTGCTTTTGTACACTTGCTGGCATCACATACACCAGAAGTATCAGCTAGGTAAATTAATCATGTCTACTTTCAGTACCGGTACCAACTTTCCTGCCGGCACAAGTCCCCAATCCCTCACTGCCGAAAACTGTAATAACGATAACATCCCAGACTTAAACATCCCAGACTTAGGGCTCGCCCCAACGGCTGTTTCCCTAAAGTCAATGACTCAACCTTCCTCAAAAGCGATCGCATTTATCGATGCTGCCGTCCCCGACTGTCAAACATTAATCGACGGCATTATCCCTGAAACCGAAGTAATTAAATTAGAAACTAACCGCAACGGCATCGAACAAATTGCCGAAGCTTTGCAGGGAAATAAATTTTCAGTAATTCACATTATTGCCCACGGAAATCCCGGTTGTTTGCAACTGGGGAACGTGGAATTGAGTTTGGAAAATTTGAGAGATAGCGCCGACAATTTTTTCAAAACAGTTAAGAAATGGGCGGGCGGGCTGACACCAACTGCCGAAATTTTGCTCTACGGCTGCAATGTTGCCAAAGGAAATATAGGTAAAGAATTTGTAAAAAACCTGAGTCAACTAACAGGAGCAAATGTTGCCGCTTCTAATAACTTAACAGGTTGTGCGGCAAAAGGCGGCGATTGGGAATTAACAGTGACAGCGGGGACAATTAAAGCTGGCATTGTATTTGGGCCAGAAGCGATCGCAGCTTACGGCCACGTTCTCAATACGTTTAGTTCTCCTAATAATTTTAATGCGGGAACCAGTCCATCCTTTGTTGCGACTGGCAATTTCAATAACGATGGCATCTTAGATTTAGCTGTTGCTAACCCCACCACGAATAGGGTTTCTATTTTACTGGGAAACGGTCAAGGAGGATTTAACGCTGGAACTGATTTGACTTCGGTATTGCGGCCTACCGCGATCGAAGTTGGCAATTTTAACGGCGATAATTTTTCCGACTTAGCGATAACTTCCGCCCAAGGTGTCGAATTTAGCAGCATTTATATCTTTTTAGGATCGGGTAATGGCAACTTTAACAACCCGGTATTTTTGACTGCCCTCGAAAATCCTAGCGCGATCGCTGTCGGCAATTTTAATGCTGATGATTTACCAGACATTGCCATTACTCAATCCAGCGGCAATGCTTTTGTACCTGAAGGCAATGTTGGCATTTATTTGGGAACGGGACAAGGGGGTTTTTCCACTCCTGTTACTGTGAATGTTGGGCAAAGTCCTAGCGCGATCGCTGCGGGAGATTTTAACGGCGACAATTTTCTCGATCTCGCCGTCGCCAACCAAAATTCTAATAATATTACCATATTATCGGCAAATGGTCAAGGTAGTTTTGGCAATCCGACTAATATTAATGTCGGTCAAAGTCCGAGTGCGATCGCAGTTGGAGATTTGAACGGCGACAATTTTCTCGATCTCGCCGTAGCCAACAGCGGTTCTAACAGCATCTCAATTTTATTTGGAACAGGAAATGGCAGTTTTGCAATTCCGACCAATATTAATGTTGGTTTAAACCCAAGTGCGATTAAGATTGGCGATTTTAATGGCGACAACAGACGAGATTTAGCGGTTAGCAACAGCGGTTCTAATAACGTTTCAATTTTGGCGGGAAATGGAACTGGCGGTTTTAGCAGTGCGACCAACTTTAGCGTTGGAACAAATCCGAGTTCTATTGCGATCGCAAATTTCAATGCCGACGACAGACTCGATCTCGCAGTTGCTAACAGAGGTTCTAATAATGTTTCAATTCTCTTAAATTCACAGAACACAATCAATTTTGGTGCGGCTACTTTCAGCGGGACTGAAGGGGATGCAGATACAGTCGTTAATATCCCCGTTACTGTCAGCGGCGGCACTCCTTTTGCTGATGTCATTGTACCAATTGTCATCGACCCCAGCAGCAGCGCTACCCAAAATTCAGACTACACCATTTCCCCTACCTCAATTACATTCCCCGCAGGCGGAACAAGTACAGAACAAAATATTGCAGTCACTATTAAACCTGACAATATCGCTGAGAATGCAGAAACAGTCATTCTCAACTTGGGTACGATCGCAGGTGGCATTGCAGGTACGACAAATCAAGCGACCCTAACTATTCCCAGTAACGGCACTATTTCTTATGCTGTTGCCGCCGCTGTAGCTGCGGTAGCTGAAGGCAATACGGGAACTGTATCCGTTACTTTTACCGTTACTCGCAGCGGCGGTATCGGTGCAGCCAGTAGCGTCAATTATGCGATCGCCGGAACTGCTACAAACGTCAGCGATTACAACAATATCGGCGGCACTTCCGGGGCAACTAACGTTAATGGTACGGTTAATTTTGCTGCGGGCGAGACATCGAAAACGATTACTTTGGACGTTTTGGGCGACAGTGCGATCGAACCGGATGAAACTATTACTGTCACCTTATCAAATCCGATCGCACCAGGCCCGACTCCAACAATTACAACTGCTAGTGCGACAACTACTATTACTAATGACGACACTGCTGGAATTTTAGTCAATCCCGATAGCGGATTAATTACAACAGAAGCAGGAGGAACAGCAACATTTACTGTCCAACTCAACTCTCAACCAACTGCTAACGTGACTGTTGGCTTAAGCAGTTCCAATGTTGCCGAGGGAATAGTTTCTACACCCTCGCTGACATTCACTCCCGCGAATTGGAGTGCGCCGCAAACAGTAACTATTACTGGCGTTGACGACAATATTGCTGACGGCAATCAAACTTACAATATTGTCACTGCTTTGGCTGTTAGTACAGACAGCAATTACAGCAATTTCAAGGCTGCCGATGTCAGCGTTACGAATAGCGATAACGAAACTCCCGGCATTACCGTTAATCCCACAGCAGGATTAACTACAACAGAAGTCGGAGGTACGGCTAATTTCAGTGTTGTCCTCAACACTCAACCTACGGCACCTGTTACTATCGCTTTAAGTAGTTCCAATCCTGCTGAAGGAACAGTTTCTACTAATAGCTTAAGTTTCACTCCTAATAACTGGAATCAGGCGCAGACGGTAACGGTGACAGGTGTTGGCGACAATATCGCTGACGGCGATATTGCTTACACTATTGTCACTGAGGCTGCTAGTACAGACAGCAATTACAACAATTTCAATCTCTCCGATGTCAGCGTTACTAACAGCGACAGCGATACAGTCGGCGTTACCGTTAATCCCGCCAGTACCACAGCAGCAGAAGGCGGTGCAACGGGAAGTTATACACTTCAGCTAAATTCGCAGCCAACAGCGCCCGTAACAGTCAGCTTTGACGGGGGGAATCAAATAAGTGCGATCGCCCCTATTAGCTTCGACGCTACTAATTGGAATATTGCCCAAACTATAACTGTGATTGCGACGGATGACACAGTTGTAGAAGGTACTCACACAGGCACAATCAATCATGCGGTAACAAGTACCGACGTTAAATATAGCGGAATTGCGATCGGGCCTGTCACTGTCGCCATTACCGATAATGACACGCCAACACCAACGCCCACACCAACATCGCCAACACCAACACCAACACCAACACCAACGCCCACACCAACACCAACGCCCACACCAACGCCCACACCAACACCAACACCTTCAATTACACCGACACCAACACCGTCAATTACACCGACGCCAACACCAACACCGACGCCAACCTCGCCAACACCAACACCGACGCCAACCTCGCCAACACCAACACCGACGCCAACACCAACGCCAACAATTACACCGACGCCAACACCGACGCCAACACCACCAATTACACCAACACCAACACCGACGCCAACACCACCAATTACACCAACACCAACATCGCCAATTACACCGACACCAACACCAACGCCTACAGTTTTTCCGCCGACACCAACACCAACGCTTACAGTTTTGCCGCCGACACCAACACCAGTGCAAATCATCATGCCGCCGGCGATACCTGCTGATAATTTAGTCAGAAAAATCACTGTAGGTTCCAGTACCGGAAGCTATAAGGATGCTATCAGCAGCAGCAAGATTGATGATTACTACAAATTCAGTTTAGGTGCTAGGAATGACTTCAACTTGTCGCTGAGCGGACTGAATGCAGATGCTAAAGTTGAGTTGCTCGACAGTGGCGGAAATACGATCGCCACTTCCAACAATTTGGGCACCGCATCCGAGTCAATCAACCGCACTTTAGAACACGGTACTTATTACGTCCGAGTCTCCTTAGCCAACGGTGGAGAAACTCCTTACAATCTCGATCTCTCTGCTAAACCCCGTCTTCCAGGCATCACCACTACAGGTTCAGATGACCGAGTTTACAAAGCTGGAGAGTTGATATCAGTTATAGACGGAACATTCGCCCCCGCCACTGACATATCTGCCCCGCTGATTAACATCGATGATTTCCGCGCAGCACCGCGTTTTGCCGGAATAGACGGCAATGGTTTTGCAACAGTAATTTTGGATACTGGCATCGATCTAGACGACCCATTTTTTGGTTCTGATAGTGATTCAGACGGCATTGCCGATCGCATTGTCTACAATTACGATTACGCCTATGGCGATGACGAAGCTGACGACGTTGACGGACACGGTTCAAACGTCTCTAGTATTGCTACTTCCCAAAATGGAGTCCACACAGGGATGGCACCCCGTGCTAACATCATTCATCTCAAAGTTTTGGATGATACGGGCAGCGGCACTTTCGCGAATATAGAACAAGCTTTGCAGTGGGTGGTAGAAAATGCAGCGGCGTACAATATCGCCAGTGTGAATATGTCACTCAGTGATGGCCGCAATTACAACAGCCTCCAAACGAGGGGCATTAGCGATGAACTAGCAGAGTTAGCAGCACGGAATGTAATTGTTGTTTCCGCATCGGGGAACGATTTCGGGCCATTGGGCTATAACAGCGTTCAGGGTGTTGGCTACCCCGCAGCCGATCCTAACTCACTCTCAATTGGTGCGGTGTACGATGCGAACCGGGGTTATCGGACACACGGATCTGGCGCGATCGCCTATACCACCGATGCTGATCGCATTACACCATATTCTCAGCGCCACTCCACTTTAACAACCGTTTTTGCTCCCGGTACTTTAATTACCGGTGCTGGCCCGGACGCCCCTTTGACTAGCTATTCCGGTACCAGTCAAGCTGCACCTCATGTTGCTGGAATAGCAGTGTTAGCGCAACAGTTAGCCCAGCGAGATTTGGGCCGCCGGCTGACACCAACTGAGTTTGTGAATTTCTTGCTGTCAAGCGGCGTCACGATTAATGACGGCGACGACGAAGACGATAACGTGATCAATACTGGCTTAAACTTCAAGCGCGTTGATATGCTGGCTTTGGCTCAAGGTATTGTCGGCAACAACCCGCCAGTTGTCAATCGTTCTCTGTTTTCTCAAAGTGCAGCGCTAGGTTTTTCTCAAAGCGGTAATGCTTTTAATTTAGCAGCCAATACCTATACTGACCCCGATCCGGGCGACAGCATTAATTATTCGATCGCCCTGGCAAATTCTAGCGCTTTAAGTTCATCTGCATTTACCTGGAGAACCGATCGCAATGGCGGTTCCTACCGCCAACCAATTGCCGGTTCAACTTTCCCGGAAATTCCTTTACCTTCCTGGCTAACTTTTAATTCGGCAACTCGCACGATTAATTTAGGCCCAACTCGTCCAAGATCGTTCAATTATTGGCTGAAATTAACTGGAACTGATGAATCTGGCGCGAGTGTTAGCGAGGTAATTCGGTTCAAGAGTGGTGGCCTCGGCGGTTTTGTGATTGACGGTTATATTGCTGGTGCTACGGTCTTTTTCGATGCCAACAAAAACGGTGTCCTCGATGCTAGCGAACCTTCTGCCACTACTGCGGATAACGGGGAATTCGATCTCGATCTCGACTCCACCATTTTTGACAAAAATCAAAATGGCGAACTCGATCCAGAGGAAGGCAATATTGTTGCTTTCGGCGGCATTGATACGGCAACTGGTTTGCCTTTGGAAACGCCTGTCACTGCCCCGCCTTACGCTACGGTTGTCACTTTGTTAACCACTTTAGTAGCGGATTTAATTGACAAAGGAATTGACAGCGATCGCGCCGAATCTCTCGTCAAATCTTCTCTTTCTATTCCCGCTAATGTTGACATAACGGGTTTAGATCCGATCGCAGCTACCGAAAACGCGATCGCGGGTGGGGTAGAAACTTTGACTGCAATGGTCAAGGTACAAAACGTCATTACCCAAACTGCTGCTTTAATAGACGGTGGGTCGATTCTGGACAATACCGACAGCGTAAAAGCAGTTGTAAGTGCGATCGTTCAACAAATTCAATCGGGGACAACTTTCAATCTCAGCGATCCCAACCAGTTAGCAACAATTGTCGATCGCGCCGCCACCGCAGCCCAACAATTTGACTCGGATTTAAACACTCAGCAATTGTTGCAAATTGCCCCGGATGCAGCTAAGGTAATGGCCGCAGCAAATCAGCGCGTTGACCAAGTTGTATCCAGCACAGCAACAGCTTCAGTTAACCGGGAAGTTGCCCGCGTCCAAAAAGTAGCCCTAGGTGAAACCTCTAAAGACTTAAAAGCAGTCGGTACAGGTACGAAATCGATCGCCCAAGTTGTTGCCGAAAATACTGGTACTGCCTTAGATACCAAAATTCAACAAACGACATTGCCCGATACACCTGCCGTTGCGGTGATTCAAGGAGAAATAGATGCGATCGCAGCTAACTCCAATCTCATCGGCACTGACGGCGACGACAGCCTCGACGGCGACAGTGGCAGCGATACAATGGCCGGCAAACGCGGCAATGATACTCTCAGCGGTTTGGGTGGCAACGACTGGATACAGGGCAATCAAGGCAATGATTCTCTCGACGGTAGCGACGGCGATGACACTGTTTACGGCGGCAAAGAAAGCGATATTTTGTTCGGCAGTAATGGGGAAGATATCCTATTTGGAAATCGCGGTCAAGATAGCTTGAGTGGAGGTGAAGGCAATGACAGTCTTTACGGCGGTCAAGCTAACGATATTCTGCTGGGCGGTAACGGATCCGACTTTCTCAGCGGTGACAACGGGGATGACAGCTTGATAGGAGGAAATGGGAGCGATCGCTTCTTAATTTCAGCCAATTCTGGCAGCGATATCATTTTCGATTTTGAAGCCGGTATCGACTTCCTCGCACTTGCCGACAATTTAACCTTCTCGCAACTTTCTATTGTCCCTAGCAACAGTGCAATTTTAATCACCTTGACAGCAACTGGCGAAATTTTAGCTGCTATCAATGGCGTGACAGCTAACCAAATTACCATCGCCGATTTCACTTAAAACATTAGGGACACAGGCAAATCCTGTGTCCCTAAAATTCCTTTTCTAGTAAGCTTTTCTCCATTTAAATTGTGTGTCAAAAACCACTCAAATTATTGTGGGATGGGCTTCTAGCCCGTCCCGAATATGCAATTTAAACGCGCAACAGCTTAAGACTTCAGTTTTTTCTTACATATTTGGGTCAATCAAGATTTGCATTCCTTACTACAAAAGGTCAATCAGAACTAAAGTCTTTACAAAATCCAAAATTCAAAATTTGAAATTGCGGGGAGGGTAAAAATCTAAAATCTAAAATCTAAAATTGATTGACTGTAATTGTGAAATAGTTTTCAGGAGGACAAAATTATGGTAGTTATATGCGGTGACAATCTCGATAATTTTCTAGCAGGTGAAATTGGCGATGATTCGCTGTGCGGGCTGGGAGGCAATGATACTCTATTTGGTTTGAATGGTAATGACACTTTAGATGGCGGAGAAGGAAATGATTGTCTCGCAGGTGGAGTCGGTAGCGATCGCCTTTTGGGCTACTCTGGTAACGACAGTCTCAGCGGTGGCGAAGGCAATGACAAAATTGAAGGAGGTGCCGGGAATGATCTTCTTGAGGGTGGCGAAGGCGCGGATTTAATCAGAGGAGAAGACGATAATGATAGTATCTTGGGAGGGTCTGGCAATGACTGTCTTATCGGCGGTCAAGGCAATGATACGGTGCTCGGAGGAGATGGAGACGATCTCTTGTTTGGTAGCTTCAACAACGACTTGTTAATGGGTGGCAAAGATAACGATCTCCTGTTGGGAGACAGTGGGAACGACACTTTAAGAGGTGACTTAGATAATGACTACCTTAACGGCAATTCAGGAGACGATTTGCTTGAGGGAAATGAAGGCAGCGACACCCTGATTGGCGGGCCGGGCAATGACACATTAGTGGGTTACGGCTTTTCCTCAACAGTAGCACAAATTGATTATTTGATCGGGCAAGATGGAGCCGACTTATTTGTTCTCGGTTCGTCAAATGCCAGCCCTTACCTATTCTATAGCGGTGACAATGCCCATGCCGTTATTGAGGATTTTAACCGGGGCGAAGGCGACAAAATTCAAGTCGTTGGGTTCGTACAAGATCGTAATATTCCTCGCTTCTTCTTTTATCGATTTGAATCTTATGATGACGGTATGACACGGGGAACTCGGATATTTGTCGGATCGGATTTAATCGCCGACGTTAAAAATGTTACTGATGTGAATCTCTCAGATTGCGCGAGCGTTTCGACTGGGTTTACACCGCCATCGCGAGACTTTCCATCCTTGCCATCTCTGCCGGGAATTCGCTTTCCGATACCGCCGCGTCCCACTCCTTTCTCGCCCATACTGCCAGTTTTTGTGGAACGTTTGCTTCCTTTTCAATTGTGATAAAACTTACGGATGGGGGCAATCACCGATTTTTTTACGGAAGTAGGCAGGTTGCAGCCAGCAGATTTTGTTAGTAAAGACTGAAGTCCTGACTACAAAACAAGATTCGGTTGGACGATCGAACCTGTTCGGGTTACTCGATCGACCATGAGGGCGTTTGGGGCCAAAAGGTAAAGTTTTACGATCGAGATGAAATTTGGGATCTCCCGGCAAACCTGTTTCCGGCTCGGACTGCTTTCTGTAGCTCAGCCTTCCCCGCATAGTAGCTTGGGCGGATGTTGAGATTCCGAAAAAAGCCTTTTAAGTGTCCAAAAAGCGATCGCCCGCGTGAAAATTGCACGGCAATTATGTTACATTTTTTATCACAGTCTGGAATTCGATCGGGCAACGCCAGCGAGTAGGGACAAGCCACCGCTTAGTTTCCCAGGGCTTGCAGGCGATCGCACAAGAGAGTTCCTTTCGTTAGCTCCAAATTTAACTAATTTGGCGTAAATCCCACGCTGTAATTGTACTCAATTGGGCGTCGGGATATAAGCCAAGCAAGGTCTATGAAAAAGAGCGACAATTTACTGTTTCTCTAGCAAAGAAACGTGTAAGATATAAGTGGTTGCGACCCACCCACTCGACTGCAAACAACAGGCTACAGTAGCAGTAATATGCTTGGCCTTGGACAACTGCGAGAGAAAGGGGGAAAGAACAGACCGCTGGTTGACAAGGTACGCCCTGTTGTGAAATATAATCCATGTTTGTTGTACGAAATAGTTTTTTGCCTTGGGAAACAGGGTTTCTGCGTGGGTTCCCTAGGAAGGGATAAAGGGTGTAAAAGCCCAGAGATGCTGTGTCAGACTCGGATCGTCTTCAGTGACGAATACCCAGTAATGGGATACCCAACAGAGCAACGGCAAACGAGACACGAAGCCCGAACTATAACGGTATTCCGTTTAGTTTGGGTATTTCACAAAATAGCCTCAGGCATTTGCTAGTAAAAGCAAGCTGCTCGGCGCGGGGCGACAAAAAACCTTGTGGCTGCTGCCCTGAACCTCAACCACAGCAATATTCTTTTAGGAATTCTGGCTCCATGTTTTCTAAACAAATCACCGACTCAAAAACCTACCAGTGGTTTGAGGAACGCCTGGAAATTCAGGCGCTCGCCGATGACATCACTACAAAGTATGTACCCCCCCACGTCAATATTTTCTACTGCTTGGGCGGAATTACTTTAGTTTGCTTTCTGATCCAGTTTGCTACTGGCTTCGCCATGACTTTCTATTACCGTCCGACGGTAGCAGAAGCTTTTTCTTCAGTGCAATACCTGATGAATGAAGTCAACTTCGGCTGGCTGATCCGCTCCATCCACCGCTGGTCTGCCAGCATGATGGTACTGATGATGATTTTGCACACCTTCCGGGTTTACCTGACCGGCGGCTTCAAAAAGCCCCGCGAGTTAACCTGGGTGACAGGAGTAATCTTGGCAGTCATCACTGTTTCTTTCGGCGTGACCGGCTATTCGCTGCCTTGGGATCAAATCGGTTACTGGGCGGTTAAAATCGTTTCGGGCGTCCCCGAAGCCATCCCGTTTGTCGGCTCTTTGATGGTTGAACTGCTGCGTGGCGGTGTCAGCGTCGGTCAAGGCACTTTGACTCGCTACTATAGCTTGCACACGTTTGTGTTGCCTTGGCTGATTGTAGTCTTCATGCTGGCTCACTTCTTGATGATTCGCAAGCAAGGTATCTCTGGCCCGTTGTAAATTTTGAGTTGTGGGGGCGGTATTCTTTTGCCCCCCCCACTGAATTGTGAATTGAAAATTCCGAATTCATCACTCATCAAAAAATTGGGCACGAAACCCCGTCCTTCTAGGACGGCTTTGTATTAGCATCTAGATGGTCACTGACCCACTGTCCGTCGATGGATTCAGACAGCTCGGGCGGGCGAAGTCCAGTTTGACTGGCGGCGAAGACAAATCGGTAGACCGGGAAAAGAGGATAGGGCAATGGCAAACATCCCTAGAATCAAAACAATACATAAGAATTCCTTTTGGGGTTTTCGACACATAAGAACCGCAGGGCTTGCGGGGATAGTCTGTGGAGCGAACGTAAGACCAATACTCCTTGAGGGTGGAGGCAGTTGCAAAGAAGCAGAAACCTAAATTGTGAGGTTTAGGAATCACCGCACCTGATAGTCGGTGAGGATGTCAAGATATTTATTTACGGCCAATACTTCCTGCGATCGCCCCGCTGATTGAGACTAACGAATACAGCGGAATGGCAGGCCCGGGTAAAACTAAAAGGAGAACACTCTCACTATGTCTATTATCAAAAAACCAGATTTGAGCGATCCCGCGCTCCGCGCTAAGCTCGCTAAGGGCATGGGTCACAACTATTACGGCGAACCAGCTTGGCCTAATGACTTGCTCTACGTTTTCCCTATAGTCATCATGGGAACGATTTCTCTGTGCGTGGGTTTGGCTGTACTAGACCCGGCTTTGGTTGGCGAACCTGCTAATCCTTTTGCTACTCCGCTGGAAATTCTGCCGGAATGGTATTTGTGGCCTGTGTTCCAACTCCTGCGCGTTTTGCCTAACAAATTGTTGGGTATTGCTTGCATGGCTGGTGTTCCCGTTGGCTTGATTTTGATTCCGTTCATCGAGAGCGTTAACAAGTTTCAAAATCCGTTCCGCCGCCCTGTTGCTACTACTGTTTTCCTCTTGGGAACTGCGTTCACTCTGTGGTTGGGTATTGGTGCTATTTTCCCGATCGACAAATCTTTCACACTGGGTCTTTTCTAAGATTTAAGTTTGCTTGATTTTGACGCCTGCGGGTTTCCTGTAAAGTGCTTTTGTACTGCTGGGAAACTTTAGCGGGCGTCATTCGATTTTAGATTTGAGATTTTAGATTTTAGATTTGGGATTTGAGATTAAAGAATTGAAGAATTTGGGATTGGGGATTTCATTTTATTTTAGATTAAAGATTAAAGAACTGAATAATTGAATAATTGTGGATTGGGAATTTCAATTGATTGAAGAATTGAACCATTTAAGAATTGAAAGATTGGGGCTTGGGAATTTGGGGTTTTTAGCTCTATTATTTAATAATAGTCAGTAATTACAGCATATTCCATGTATATGTAGTACACACAATCTTGTAGTAAGTAAGGTGCGTCGCCACTCGTCAATCTGCAAGTTCTATTTAAAAGGTCGCAGATCCGCACCCTACATAGGATAGCGAATTAAATAACTTACAATTTTAATTGTTATTGTGGGATGGGCGTCCCGCCCGTCCAAAAAGGACGGACGGGACGCCCATCCCACTTTCAAGAGTGGAAGTTATTTAATTATCATTCCATATTAAAATCACACAACATAAATATAGCGGCTACTGTACTTCATCAACCACCAAATATGCTGTAATTCTCTGAATTTATTCAATTAAATTCAGCAGCATACAGAAGCCTAAAATATTATATCTAAATATATCAGCACAAACAAAACCATAGTATTTTGTAGGGGCGAGTTCCTGTAAATATCTACGGTTAGGTGCGACTCTCAGAGATTGGGGCTAATACTTGAGAAGCTTGAGAGGCAGAAAGTAGATATACTTACCAGAAATTGTTAAAAATTCCACTCAATCTCCGGGACAAGGCTAGATTTGGGCGCAGACATATTCAGTACAACTATATCTATATTGCCACTGCGTTCGCAAATAAACATGGCTAGAGCTATACGTACTGATTTTGGTAATTTTGGGGGGTATTGAATCCCGCTCAATTGCCGCTCAATACCCTCTTGCTGCTAACTGCAAAGCGCGTTATGGCGAGTGATTCTCGGAGGAATTATGATGAACCTAAATTTAGATACTATTTTCTCATCGCTGATGAACCCGGCCCTGAACGAGTTTCAGGCTTGGGTTTTGCAAAACCCGGAAGAAACTCTCAGCAAAACGATGCTACCCGCGATCGCCCTGATTGAGGGTTTGATTGCCAACGAACCCACCTATTTGCCACTAAAACGGCTGGCTTTCGGAGCGAACTTTTGCTGCGCGGGGCAAGTCGTGATGGGAGAGTTTGACACCCTAGAAAAAGCACTCACATCGCCCCAGGCGCGCGGATGGCGGCTTGGTACTTCTGTACTTGATGCCGATCGCGCGCCCAACCAAGATGTCGGCGGCAGAAACCTTTTTCTACTGTCTTTGTCCGATCGCGAAACAGACGGTAGCAGCAACCACGCGGCATTCAGAAGCTGTATGCAGAAATATCTCTTCAACAGTGCTACAACGGATCGCCAGGGAGACGAAATCAGCAGGCGGTTGCTCGATCAGCTAGCCGCAGATTATGCCGAGATGTCGCACGGTGCGGGGGGAGCGTTTTTTACCGATGTCAAGCGCGGTTGGATGGGATTTTTAGTCCGATACCTGCACTACGTCATCTTTGGGATTAATCCAGACGATTCAGAGTCGATCGAACTTCTCACCGAATTGCATTACACCCGCCAAAGCCCGCTGCACTACTTCGCCGTCATCGGTAGCCTATTGGAAAGCCTGAACCTGTTTGGACACGGTAATTTGTCCACTCTAATCGAGCGTGCAGCGACTATCTATGAAAATTCGCCAGCCTTAGCCAACTTCGAGGAGAGCTCGGAAAACAACGGCATGACTAAGCGGGAATTGGCAAAGCTGATGACATCGATTATGGGGATAGCGGGACTGCAAGGCCCCCTGCACCTAGGCTACACAGCAATGGGATACCGCCCTCTCCCCGCCTATAAAGGACAGCAGACGGCCGAAATTAACCCGACTGATTTTTGGGATCGGCTCGATTTGGACGATCGCCAGTCGATCGAGCTTTTCCTCCTCGAATGCGCCCGCCTCTGGGCCCCCGTCAGCGCCACCCACCGAGTCGCGACAGAGCCCTTCACCGCAACGGTAGCGGGCAAAGAGCGCACCTTCCCCGCCGGAACCAAGGTACTGATACCGCTCAGTTTGGGGCTGCTAGACGAGGGTTTCTGGGGATCTACGGTATACGAATTCAACGCTAAGCGGGAGAATCTGTGCCCTTTTCATATGGGTTTTCATTCCGTGGGCGATCGGAGTGCGGGACGGATTTGCCCAGCTAAAGACATAGCACTCAAGATGCTGGTGGATGTCGTGAGTACGGTAGGCAAAGTGCGACGAGCTTCTGAGCCGAATTTGCGGCGGTAATTAATCCAAAAGCTCGCATCAGATAGCGGTTGAGACTGAGATATTGCACCATTGTCAAGAACAGGCTGTCCGGCCTGTTCCACAAAGAATTAATTGCTTGTGGGGAGTAGGGGTTGGGCAGGAGAACCCGCACATAAAAGCCTTATTGGCAATGATGCAAGATGTGAGTTGAAACCGCACGCCACACAAACGAAGTCCGATCGATCGACTCAGAAATCAAGGGGGTATCTAATACGAAACCAAAACACGACTATTTTGAGGATAAATAATACCATGTTAATCGAACAAAAGCAACTAAAAGACATCGCGAATTGGATGAAAGTAGAACATCCAGCGGAGTTACCTGAAGTCCTGCAAGGTATCTTTTTTATGGACGGGAATGTTTTACCAGACGATTGTCTGACGATGTACAGTTCAGACTGGAATGCTGACGAACGGACGTTATTGCTGCGTGTTTTTGACCCTGTTATCTGGACATTTCATTCATCAATGGCGGGACGGATGTTACTTTATTTAGTTAAATTTTCTCGCTTCAGCTACTTGTTCCGATTCTCGGATGCAAGTTTGCAGCACGGACACATTACGCCGATAGTGTTTGGATGGTGTGTACCGCCGTGGCTGGTAGATTTTTTGATCGATCGAGATCCAAACACTCCGAATGGAGATATCTGGCATCGCACAAACTCGTTTTTCGGCAGACCTGCTGAGAGCGGATATATACTTCGCAGGGTTGTAGACAAAGATGGCAATTACACCTCAGCGTTTCCAGATATGCTGTCTAAAGTGGAGAGTGATTGTTTAATCATTACCCAAGAGTGAAAATATTTAGGGAAACTACAAAACCCGCTTAATTAGGCGGGTTTTGTCGATCGAAGTGGCGGAAATAGTCGCCTTCATGGCATCATGAAACTTGTCCCTCACATCATTGAAATAGATGACCCCTCAAAACTCCCCTGTTTCCCCTGTCACCTGGATGGAAGACCGAGTTCTGCTAATTGACCAAAACCGATTGCCGAAAGAATACGGTGTAGTCGAAATTAGCCGCTGCGAAGATATGGCTGAGGCGATTAAAACTATGATAGTCCGAGGAGCTCCGGCGATCGGGGTAGCCGCAGCCTACGGGATGTATTTGGGGGCGCGAGAAATCGAAACGGGCGATCGTACCGAGTTTTTTACTAAACTAGAACAAGTTGGCGAGTTATTGCGATCGACTCGTCCCACTGCGGTTAATTTGTTTTGGGCAATATCGCGAATGCTTAAAACTGCCGAGAGAACTAGCGGTTCTGTCGAACAAGTGCAAAAAACTTTGTTAGAAATGGCCAAAACCATTCAAGCAGAAGACTTGCAAACTTGTAAAGATATCGGCGACAAAGGTTTAGAAGTTCTGCCCGCTACACCCGAAAAATTGAACTTACTAACTCACTGCAATGCCGGTGCATTAGCAACAGCAGGCTACGGTACTGCTTTAGGTGTATTTCGTTCTGCTTGGCGAGAAGGAAGACTTGGAAGAGTTTTTGCAGACGAAACTCGGCCCCGTCTCCAAGGTGCAAAACTGACCACTTGGGAATGCGTGCAAGAAGGAATTCCTGTCACATTAATAGCTGACAATATGGCCGCCCACTGCATGAAACTCGGAATGATTCACGCAGTAGTTGTCGGTGCAGACAGAATCGCGGCTAACGGCGACGCCGCCAATAAAATTGGCACTTACAGTTTAGCAATTGTTGCCAAAGCTCACAATGTCCCGTTTTTTGTCGCCGCGCCTCTATCTACCATAGATTTTGAACTTTCCGACGGCAGCCAAATCCCCATTGAAGAACGCGATCCAGTTGAAATGTATCAAGTTGGAACTACGCGAATTTGTCCTGTGGGAGTTGAATTTTACAATCCCGCTTTTGACGTAACTCCGGCGGAGTTAATATCGGGAATAATCACAGAACACGGTACGGTTGCTCCTGGGGCGTTGAAACAGTTTCAGGCAAAACAATTAGTTTAATTATATGTTTCTCAACTGCTCATTCCACCGGGTATCTGTGAAATTAAGCAGGATTTATAGCAGCCGCAACTGGCAGCTCAAAGTTGCGATCGCAGCTCTAACTCTGCCAGTTGTTTTCAGTCCCGTCTCCGAAGCTCAAGTGTCACAAACGCTTAAAGCTAAGGAATTACAAGCGAAAAACTTTGTGGGTTCGATGAATAAAGCCCAGCAAGTTTACTATGCAGAAAAAGCAGGATTTACAAGTTCTGTTTCCAATCTATTGGTTTATCTCGGTCTCCAAGTTAAACCTAACTCAGCCAATTACAGCTACTCGATCGGTATGGTGAAAAAAGGTGCTGTATTTAACTACGGAGTATCGAAGCAAGCTAATCTCAAAAGTTTTGTGGGGGGAGTGTTTTTGGTGGCAAACAAAACCCAAACAATCTTGTGTATAAATGCTGCTCCTGGCAAGACTAAACCAGCTAATCCAACTAATACTAAAGGGGTTTTAGCCTGCGGTGCTAATACAGCAAAAGTTACTCAATAAATTATGTCTAATTTACTGGGTAATTTAGCAAATAACTGGATAGTAAATGCAGCTTTAGCTAAGCAACTGCTGGAAAAAAAAGCTACTTTACTAGATGCTCGCGCACCCATTTTAAAGTGGTTTTGCCGTCTCCCACCAGCTATTCCCGTAACTTGGCAGGAATTTTCGCGATCGGACTTTCCCCACAAGGGAAAAATTATCGAAAATAACACAGTTTTAACTCAAAAACTGCAAGCAATTGGTATTTGTCAAGACAAACCTGTCATAGTCGTTGCCGATGCGGTGAAAGGGTGGGGCGAAGACGGGCGAATTGTTTGGATGTTGCGGAGTTTGGGACACGAAAAAGCAGTTTTTGTCGATGGAGGATATCGAGCTTTAATGAAAGCTGGAATTAATCGAGTAAAAGCTGCAAACAATCCATCGAAAACAGGAGATTTTGTAATATCTCGTCGCTCGAATTGGGAAATTAAACAGGATGAATTGAAAGCTATTTTAAAAGATGATAATTTAGTTATTATTGACGCCAGAGAGCCGCGAGAATATGCAGGTAAAACGCCTTACGGAGAAAAGCGGGGCGGCCACATTCCCGGTGCGGTTCACCTCTATTACAAACAGTTAATGGACAAACAGGGACAACTGCTGGATCGCGGGGAAATTGTTGCTATTTTGCAGCAGAAAGGAGTTTCACAGTCAACTCAAATTGTGAGTTATTGTAGCGGGGGAATTCGCTCTGCATGGTTGACTTGTGTCTTGACAAATGTGGGATTTAATGCTAAGAATTATGCAGGTTCAATGTGGGAATGGTCGGCTTCGCCAGCAGATAGCTATCCCCTGAAAAAAATTAAAACTAGCAATTAGAAATTAGTCGTAGGGTATGTCAGTCGTAGGGCCCTAGGGTGCGTCAGAAGAGAGTCTCTCAATTATCGATAAAAGCAGGGTAAGCTCATCTAATTTGGTATAAATTGTACTTGACAAAAAGCCGCCAATAGGCTCTATATCTGTGCACCGAACTCAAACCTATAATCAAGTTTGAATCTTAACAAAGTCAATCAAGTTGAAACGGAGTCAAAGACAATGACAAAGGGTTTTGCACCTATATTGAAACTCGCTGTAAAATCTCAAGCCAAAAGAGCAGAAAAACGACATTTAACACCTCTGGGCGACATCCAAGCCAATTTATTGAATTATGTAGCAGAAATCCCGGACCCCAGAGTTCAAAGAACCCAAAAACACTCATTAAAAGATATTTTAGTAATCTCTATTTTAGCAGTCATTGGCGGTGCCGAAGGTTGGGAAGACATGGAAAATTATGGCATCGCTAAACAGTAATGGTTAGAGGAATTTCTCGAATTACCCAATGGTAAGCTGTGGAGTATTTAAACCACTAACGAGGCCAGTAGGGTGCGTCAACCGTAATCAAGGCGTAAAAGCTTTGCATTTGGTCACGGCTTGGGCAAGTGAACAGCGTTTAGTTTTAGGGCAAGTTAAAGTTGAGGATCATTCCAACGAGATTACGGCAATTCCGGCACTCTTAGAGTTATTAGACCTGACCGGGGCTCACGTTAACATTGATGCGATGGGAACTCAAACCGAGATTGTGAAACAAATTCGCCACAAAAAAGCTGATTATATTGTATCTCTTAAAGCTAATCACCCCACTTTACATTCTCAGGTTAAAGAAGGGTTTGATACCAGAAGAGCTAATAAGTTTGAAGGCATTAAAGTTAGTTATAACCAACAGATTGAAAAGGGACACCATCGCACTGAAAAACGTTATGTTTGGGCTGTTCCTTTAGAGGCTTTCGGTGGTCTTTATCAACAAGACCAGTGGTCGGGACTGCAAACCATCGTCATTATTGAAAGAATCCGCCATCTTTGGAACAAAACGACTCATGAAGTCCAATTTTATCTAACTTCTCTGCCTGCGGATGCTCAACTTCTTGGTCGTGCCATTCGTCAACATTGGACTATTGAAAACCAAGTTCATTGCACTTTAGATGTCACGTTCCATGAGGATCAATGTCGGATTCGTTAAGGTTATAGTCAAGAGTAATTTGACCATCTTGAGACGGATGGCACTTAACGCTCTTAATCAGGAGAAAACATTGCCGCGTAGTCTTCGTCAAAAAATCAAACAGGCTTCTATGAATAATGATTATATGATGACTGTTCTCAACTCCTTTTGTCAAGCTTGATTGAGATGCTCTTACCCTGCTTAAATTATCTCATAAATTAGATAATTTAGGCACGATGAGTTAACCGATGTTTGCTAAAATTATTTTGGCGATCGGTGTCGATCGCCAAAACCAGCAACTTCTGCCAGCGTATAAAGCGGGCGGCCCTTCACCTCCTCGTAAATACGCCCTATATACTGACCCAAAATCCCAATACTCACCAACTGCACCGCACCCAAAAAGAAAACAGCCATCATCACAATTGTCAAACCCGTTAAGGCAGAACTTGGATAAAAAAGCCGCCAATACAAAATTAAAAAAGCCATTAACACAGATATAAATGCAGCAAATAACCCCATATAAATCGAAAGTCTGAGGGGAACTTTTGAAAAAGATACTAAACCATTCATCGCCAAACTTAAAGATTTTCTGAAGGTATACTTAACCTCGCCAGCAAAACGCGGATCGCGTTCAAACTTAACCGCCGTTTGTTTAAAACCAATCCAAGCCCGCAGTCCCCGAATGTAACGATTGCGTTCTGGCATGGCGTTGAGTACATCCACCACGCACCTATCCATCAAACAAAAATCTCCGGTATCTATCGGAATATCAACATCAGCAAGATGGCGCAAAATGCGATAATACATATAAGCCGGCAACCGCTTAAACCAACCTTCTTGACGGCGTTGAGTGCGTTGAGCGTAAACAACTTGATAGCCCTGCTGCCACTGTTCTACCATATCTATAATTAGCTCTGGCGGGTCTTGTAAATCGCCGTCCATGATGACTACGACTTGACCGCTAGAAAAGTTTAAACCAGCAGTTACAGCTATTTGATGACCGAAATTACGGGCCAAACTGAGGTAACAAATTCGCGCGTCTTTTTCGTGCAATTCTCGCAAAAGTTCGAGAGAGCGATCGCGACTGCCATCATTGATTAAAATTAATTCTACTGGGCCGTCCATTCGATCCATCACGGCACTAATTCGCCGATACAATTCCGCGAGATTTTCTTCTTCGTTATAGATAGGAATTACCAAGGAATACTTAGGTGTATCGTTCATTGCAGTTTCTGTTTAAAAATCGGCTTTTCAACCGTTAAATCAAAAGTTTCTTTTTACCCAAACACGCGGGCTGCTTCACAAGAGAGGTTCGGCACGTAATTTCGCTCTTTGAGCCAGACAACAGCAGCCCCCAAAATAGCCGCATACCAAAAATTATCTATTTTCTTAAATACGAAAAATAAAAGATACCATAAGAATGACACACGCCAAGCTCAAACATCTGTTATCATAGATGTTTAGTCAGACTATAAAAATTACAATCATAACCCATCGATTCAAAATTGCATGACAAATTCCAATTATCTTTGGCAAGCAAATCAAGACTTAAGCGAAGCTTGTCTGCAACATCCCTTTGTCAGAGGGATTGCTGACGGCAGCCTCCCCCAAAATAGTTTTGCATATTACGTTGCACAAGACGCATTTTTTCTGGGAGCCTTCGCTCGCGCTTATAGTATCGCTGCGGCAAAAGCACCCGACTGGGAGGGGTTTGAAATTCTCCACAATCTCGGTAGTGGCGTTTTAGAAGAACTTCGTTTGCATCAAGGATATGCAGCCAAATGGGGTGTAAACTTGCAAGAGGCAAAACCGGGAATCGCTACCCGCCGCTACACAGATTTTTTATTAGCGACAGCCTGGGGGAGTGGTGTAGGTTTGACAGTAGCCGCCATGACTCCTTGCTTGCGGTTGTATGCTTTTTTGGGACAGCAGCTAGCTAAACCTAATATACCGGAACACGCCTTTAGCGACTGGATTTCCACCTATAGCAGCTCGGATTTTGAGATTTTAGCAAAACGGCTGGAAAGTTTGGTCGATCGCTACGCAGAGGCTGGGCCAGAAGTTGAAGCAACCTATCGCTACGCTATGCTATGCGAAAGAGACTTTTTTCAGGCAGCTTGGGAAATAGAGTAAATTAAGTTTGGGCAAAAGATATGGAAAACTATCTTAAGCTACCTAAACGCAGTAAATTTAACAGCCATGTACAGCCGGAATGTAGCCAATACTGTCATAACAGCATATCCCCAACGAGGGTGACTACTCAACACTAAACCGAGTCCGATGGAGAGCGATACAATGCCGTAAGCGTAGCGATGAAGCGATTGCATAACACTGGAGTTGAGCAGTAGCGCTAAAGAGCAAAAGCCGAAATAGACGACTGTAATGCTCAGCCTTTTTCGCCCATACCACAACAAATAGCCACCGCCCAAATCAGAGCAACTTTACTAACAGCTTGCAACCACCAACAATGCAAGCAAAAATGCCCAACTATTAATGAGTATCCCTGCTAATTTTACTTGCATTCCAAAAGTCGTGAAGCCGCGCATAAGCAAAGGAAACAGCGGATAAAAAGCCCCAGAATGCTGATGCCCATCATCTGCATAGCTGTAGCCTAAATTAGCGATTTATATGTGCCATTTACCGTCCCATCAGGAAGCATATAGCAGCGACAAAAATGAATTATTCCCGGCTTTTGGATCGCTCCAGGCGCGGAATTACTTCTAACCCTAAATCAGTATTTGTCATTGCTAAAACAGCGAAAGACTGTAGATTTAAAATTAAAGTGTAGTCCGCTGCCGAGCGATCGCCAAATATATACGTAAGTACAGCCGTACAGCTAATTTTAACGTCCGAGTTTATTGGGAATCCCTTCGCAGCCGCCGGGAATAGTCTCTCTCGACTTCGAGCCGCACCAAGCGCAGCAGTAATAGCGCTGTTCGTCCGACAGCCGCTTGACAGCGGTGAAATCAGCGCGTTCAACCACAGCGCCGGTATGTTCGCCCGTTTGATAGTTGGGAAATTCGGTACGGCTGCGGGGGGATGCAGTTTGTGCCGAGCCGTAGAATAATGCGGCGGCTCTCATGTCGGCGCGAGCGAGATTGGCGTCGTACAAGACAGCGCGCGAGAGGTTGGCTTTCACTAAATCGCACTTGCTGAGATTGGCGCGGACGAGGTTGGCTTCGCTCAAATCCGTCCACCGCAAATCGGTGCCAGCCAGGTTAGCACCCGCTAACATGACATTGAGGTCGATAACGCGGATACCGTGATCTCTATCTTCAGCGTAGCCGCCGTCGCCGTCAAGGATGGGGCGGCCTAAAAGCCGATCGCGCTTCAGCGGAGTAACCAATCTCGACTGCGACAAAAACCGCAAAATTTTAGCTTTACCTTCAGCATCTACACTGCTCATAATTGCAGCGGTGCGGCCTTCTGCGATCGCCCTTTCCTGCGGCCAGTCCTCCAAAAACCCTTGTTCGTCAAGGGCTAAGTCGGAAACCCCTTGAAAATAAGCATCGATCGTTTGCTGCTGCGTAATTCGATTTTGCTGAATAGTCAAATCTTTCGAGATCACGTACTGCCGCCAAGCCACATAAACGCCCAAAATTGCGATCAAAATTTGGCCCAAAGCGCCGATCAACTCGCCGAGAGCCCCGATTGCCTCCCAGTTGATTTGGATGTTGCGGCTTCCCGGTTCAGTATTAGTACCGCTGAGCATCAGCAAGCCAACAATCCCAGCTAAAAGCCCGAAGCAGGCGACGATCAGCGTGCGCCAAGTCGGCGGAATTACCTGCGCCCAGATTTTGCCCCAACTCGGCCACATCAGCCGCAGCGATATGCCGATCGCACCCACGGCACCAATTAAGCCCAGCCAAATGTTGTCATTGGCGAGCCCAAAAATCATCGCTGCGATCAACCCCAGCGTCAGCACTGACCCCGACTTCTCAGGAGTCGTTTGTTCCTGGTTTGGCTGCAATAAAACCTTGCGGGTTGGAGGCTGCTGCTGCGGTTTTTCCGGTTCAGTAGTAGCGACGATTATCCCTGATTCTGGTGGCACATTAGGGCTCGCACCGTTCTGACTTTCTACAGTCACGTTAGATTCAGGGCGATTGGGTTGAGAAGAGTTTGGTTCTGGTGTCATGCGTTGAGGCAAATTCTAACTGTGGCTGGTCAATAAAACGATTTTAACTAACCAAGCAGGATTCTAGATAATATTACAATATAAATCTCCACTAATTACGCTCAAAGAGGAAACATACTATGGCCCTGGTACTCCCCAATCTGCCAGAAAAACAAAGGGGTCAAGTTGTTACAACAATCGCCGTCACGAATCGCATCGATCTAGTTATGGCTGAACGGGGATTCATTGCTGCTGAGGAAGTTCGCTCTGTTACCCTCGATAACGTTGTTGTCGATACTGGAGCAACTCTGCTTTCCTTGCCAGCTCCCATTATTAGCCAACTAGGTTTAAAACAAGTAGGAGAAAGAGAGGTAGAAACATCGGCTGGCATCAAAAAAGGCCGAATTTTTGCAGGCGCTCAAATTATTGTAGAGGGGAGAGAAGGCAGATTTGATTGTTTAGAATTGCCCGAAGGCGTTTCGGCTGTTTTGTTGGGGGTGATTCCAATGGAAGAACTAGGCTTAGAACCAGATTTGAAAAATCGACGGTTGCGAGTATTGCCGATGAACAATCAGCAAACATATCTGATGGGTTAGTTGAGATGCGTTTACCGTAGCACAAACCTCTCGCCTGTGATTCCTATCATGTCCAGTCAATCGATTTTAGATTTTAGATTTTAGATTTTAGATTTTAGAATTGAAGGATTGAAGGATTGAAGTATTGAAGTATTGAAGTATTGAAGTATCGATTTTAGATTTTAGATTTTAGATTTTAAAGTTTAGAATTGAAGTATTGAAGTATTTACCTACGGATAAATTCGGGGAGGGAAGTTTATCGGCTACAGGTTTTTTATTTCTCCACGGATGAATCCGGGGGCTTGTATCCTGGATGCTTTCGGTCAATTAGCCACAATCAAAAATGTTTGTATTTAGGACTAAAATTTTGATAAAAAATTGAGTAATAAATTCCTCATTACCAAGTAATTTTCTTTGTTTTTGATATATTAGATATTATTAATGTCGGTCAAAAAATGACAAAACAACATGGTTTTTTGGTAAATACAAGTTTTTTGCCCTACATCTAGCGAGCAGAATAAGCCTTGAGCAAATACACACTAACAGTCCCAAACATCAAAACAACTAACCCTAAAACAATACTCCGGACAGTTTTTAAATAGGGATGCTTACGCAATAAAGCACAGAAGCGAAAAAACTGAGTGCTATCTGAA
>NZ_JAUBPB010000052.1:0-49424 GCF_036700545.1 Microcoleus sp. SVA1B4 | reverse complement strand
GGGCCCGTCATGAGTGGACGGGCCCGACGCCCATCCCACTTTCAAGAGTGGAAGTTATTTAATTCTCATTCCTAAGTCCAGAGTTCGATCTTGGACAGTATAGCCAACACCAAAGACAGCACAACTGCCAAACGGCAAGTGTGAAGTTTTAAGAGATGCGCGAAAAAAAAAGATTTGAGATTCTGAGCCGCCGACGTGCAGTCAATCTCAAATCTCAAATCTCAAATTTCAAATCAAATACTGTTGGTAAAAACGTCTTAATCCAGGCTTTGAGGGTGACAGAATTCCATTAAAATTGCCTCACCTTCGCCGCGCGAGTCCAATTCCTTCGCCATGCACTCAACACGTTCTTCCGAAAGGAAGAAGCGGGTAACTTTGTGCGGTACAAACCACCGATAGCGCTGCCACAAACAGATAGAGTAACGAAGGGCATCCGGCAAAGAGTATGTGTAATTTCGCTGAATTGCCAAACCTGCCTTTTCCCCGGCTAGAGCCAAAGTTTTTGGAGTGTAACCGATCAGATTGTAGGGATAATCGGTGCTGTGCCAGCGCCAGCCCAGTTGCCGCGCGTATGGGCTGTCCGCGTTCGGTACAGCCACCCAAATGTAACCGTTTGGAGCCAGCAATTGCCTCATGCAGTCGAGTGTTTCTGCAGGCAAAGGCGTTGCTCCCAAAACGTGTGAACAGAGTATGACATCAAACTTTTCGTCAGTACCTTTTTCTGCAACGTATTCTTCTACAGTGCCGGTGAAAACATCGACACCGCATTCCCTGGCTGCTGCTGCTGCTGAGGAGCTAGGCTCAATTCCTGCTACCTCAACTCCGAGTTTTTTGAAGACTTGGATAATGGAACCTCCCCCGCATCCTACGTCTAACAGCCGCTTGCCTACAGGGATAGGAATGTGTCGGTATTCATTGAGTTTTTTGGCTTCTTTTACTACGTCTTCTTCCTCTGGTACGTAAGTATTGTAGCACTGCCAGCCCTCGGGGTAATAATCGCTCAGTTCATCCCATGTCGGGCGGGGATTTACGAATACTAAGCCACAATCTTCGCATCCGTAAACTGACCATTTAGGAGCCTCTTTTGGTTGGCGGGCTGTCCCGGCTGTGTACTGGAAGCTGATTTTTTGGGAGCTGCAAACAGGGCAATTTGTAAATTTTTGCATGGTTCAGTTTCAAGATTTGTACAGTTGCTAAGGGCAGTGGAACGACCACAATTTATTACCATTAGCTGAGCTGGTAGAGTACACCCATGCAAGCAGATCGAAAACTAGGTTTATTTGAGAATTAGTATTTGTAGTAGATGCTTGGGTTGTTGGCGCTCGCCCCCCGATTAAGCGGCGCTGTACAATTTTATGTCTAGATGGTTAGACTGAGAAGGTAGCATTTGTTACCTATAAGACAACCGACGCTCAACAGACAATGATTGTCGGTAGCGTTTTTGCGGTTGCGCTAAATTCTTAGGAAAATACTAACTCACAAAACTAATGTTGCCAAGTACATCTAATTATTTGCTCAAAAATGCTCGCGTGCCCGCCTCTCTTCTAGAGATGAAATCGATCGCCCCGTCAGCTTCTACTGTCGCCACAACGGGGAGTGAGAACAATTTTTGTTTGGTGGATTTGGAAATTGCAGCAGGGACGATCGCCCAAATTATCCCAGTAGGTAGAAAACCTGTATCCTCCTATGGAGATATCCCAGTTGTAGATTTGCACCGCGGCTTAGTTTGGCCTTGTTTTGTGGATATGCACACCCATTTAGACAAAGGCCACATTTGGGAACGATCGCCCAATCCCGATGGAACTTTTGCCAGCGCGATCGAAGCAATAGGCGCTGATGCTCAAAAAAACTGGAATGCAGAGGATGTTTACCGGCGAATGGAGTTTGGCCTCAAATGCAGCTACGCCCACGGAACCAAGGCCATCCGCACTCACATAGATAGCGCGGGCGAACAGGGAACCGTTAGTTGGGGAGTATTTGAAGCGCTGCAAGCCGAATGGGGCGATCGGCTGATCTTGCAAGCAGCTTCCTTGGTTTCCCTCGACTATTACCTGACACCCGCCGGCGAAAAATTAGCCGATCGCATAGCCGAAATCGGCGGTATACTCGGTGGCGTCGCCTATATGAATCCCGACTTAGACAAACAACTCGATCGAGTTTTTGCCTTAGCCAAAGAACGAAATTTAAACCTCGACTTCCACACCGACGAAAACGACGATCCAGATTCAGTAACACTGCGGGAAGTCGCAAAAACCGCCATCCGCCATCAATTTTCCGGTCAAATAATCTGCGGACACTGCTGTAGTTTAGCTGTACAACCGCCAGATTTAGTAACAGAAACTATCGCATTAGTCAAGGAAGCAAATATTGGCATTGTCAGCTTGCCGATGTGCAACCTTTACCTGCAAGACCGAGAATCTCAGCGTACACCTCGCTGGCGAGGTGTGACACTGCTGCACGAACTCAAAGCAGCCGGAATTCCCGTTGCAGTTGCTAGCGACAATTGTCGCGATCCGTTTTACGGATTTGGCGATCATGATGTTTTGGAAGTCTTTAATATGGCAGTCCGCATCGCCCATTTAGATAGACCCTATGGAGACTGGCCCTGTGCAGTGACAAAGACTCCAGCCGATTTAATGGGATTGCCGAATTTAGGACGAATTGCAGTTGGTTTACCAGCAGATTTGATTTTGTTTAAGGCGCGGAATTTCAGCGAATTGTTATCTAGAGCGCAGGGCGATCGCACAGTTTTACGGCAGGGAATTAAAATTGATACAACTTTGCCCGATTACCGCGAACTAGACGACTTGTTAGCAACTGAAATCTGACATTTTGCACCAATATCAAGAACAGGCTTTCCGGCCTGTTCCACAAAAGATGAATTTTCTTTCTACTGGCTGCATCAATCTCAAGAACAGGCTCTCCGGCCTGTTCCACAAAAGATAAATTTTCTTTCTACTGGTTCTACTCGTTACTAGGCTCTGCCTGGTAACGTAGATCCGGAGGCTCTGCCTCCAATTTTCTCTATCGCAATGCGAGGCAGAGCCTCTAGATATGGTTCCCAGGCAGAGCCTAGGAACCAGTTAGTTTTTAGGGTAAGGCGTGCAGTGCATACGCTACATTTAGATGTTCTGCACAACTATTATTATTGTCAAATTGCAACTAATTTGATATAAATATAAAAGCTAAGTCGAGTGAGGATGTTTTAAGTGAAAGCAGTTATTTTATTGTCGGGAGGGCTGGATTCCTCAACTGTTTTGTATCAAGCCAAAGCCGACGGCTGCGAGTGTTACGCGATTTCGTTTGACTACAAGCAAAGACATCGGCGGGAGTTGGAATCAGCAAGGGCGATCGCACTTTCGGCAGCGGTTAAGGCACATCAGATAGTAAACTTTGACTTAACACTGTGGGGCGGTTCGGCTTTGACGGATAATGAGATGGAATTGCCGATCGATCGCAATCTTGCAGAAATGTCTCAAAACATCCCCATTACCTACGTTCCAGCTAGAAATACAATCTTTCTCAGTTTTGCCCTTGCCTACGCAGAAACTCTAGAAGCCGATCGTATTTACATCGGTGTCAACGCTTTAGATTATTCCGGCTATCCCGACTGTCGCCTCGATTACATCCAAGCCATGCAGGAAGTATTTCGGTTAGGAACCAAGCAGGGTAGAGAAGGAAATGCTATTAATATTATAACACCTTTGATCGAACTTAAAAAAACAGAAATTATTCAATTGGGCAACAAATTAGGAGTACCTTGGGAGCAAACTTGGTCTTGCTATGCAGGCGGGGAAAATGCCTGTGGCGTTTGCGATTCTTGTCGGCTGCGGCTGGCGGCTTTTGAGGAATTGGGCTTGAAAGATCCGGTGCCTTACGCTTAAATATGACTTACACGACGGCCCAGAAACCTGGTTTTTTCGAGTCTCTTCGCTTCCGCCCGCCGAAACGGTAAAAAACCCGGTTTCTAAGCATCGCAGCGGGTGGTCAGAAACCGGGTTTTTTCGCAAGAATATATTACAGATGGCAGAAACTGCCAAAAACCCGGTTTCTTGGGTTTTGATGCGTAAGTCCTGCATGACTAAAATTTTTAAAATTGATTCTTAGTTAGTTTTGAATCATCCGAGTGCTTATTTACCTTCCGGCTCATCCTCAACTTCCGGTTGACCCTGGTCTTCCTGTTCATCCTTAATTTCATTTTGCAGCGAATTCAATGGGACTAAAAGCATATCAGCTATTTGCGATTGTCCTCTAGCCCTGTAGATATCTATAGCTTTCTGAAAATCTTCTGCTGCACCCTGTAGGTTTCCTAATAAAGTTTGAGCATCAGCGCGAACAATATGCGCTTCTGGAAAGCTAGGATTGAGATTAATTGCTTGAGTTAAAAGTTCAACTGATTCTTTATATTGTCCTTTGCGAGCAAGGTCGAATCCTTGTTGATAAAGTTCTTGAGCTTTCATAGCATTTCTTAATTTCTGCTGTTCATCGCGCTTGCATAAAGGATCGAGTCTATTTACTTGACCTGATGAATCAATTATAAAGCACCCTGGTTCTTCCTGATCAGTCGCTACAGTCAGAAAAAGAGGTAGACTAATTATTGATTGTTTTTCCCAAGTTAAAAGATATGTCTATTGAAGAGCGCCGAGGTATTGAAACAATTGACAGAAACCAAAATCTACTTCTCGTTCGGGCTCCTATTGAATTAGTGGCGGAAAAGCTTAGTAGGGCGAGACGCGCGGATGTCTGGGAACGGGATATCTACGATCGCGAAATCGAAATTACGGCCGAAAGCTATATTGTATTTCAGTTCCGAGGACATCCTTGGACGATCGTTGAACAACTGAATTATCAGCCCGGTCACCTTGTATTTGGAGTAGGAGATGCTATCACCCTTTCCAGCTTCCCATCCACTCGCGCCCTCTACTACACAGGTAGCGACACTTGCGGCTATATTGGTTATAACTGCTACGACGGAGGTGCATTTGCAGAGATGCTGTACTTTGAAGCAGAAATGGATCTCCTATTCCTCTCTGACTTTCGTGAGGTCAAAGCTGAGGACATTGACAGTGCCTTTCGCTTTACTTACGCTTTTATGCAGGAGCAAGATATATATATTCCCAACGCACATTACGAAAATGTGAAGGTTGGCGATCGCATTAATTTACGCCCCAAAGGCCCGACGTTAGATGATTTAGTACGCAGCGACTTCGAGCGAGTAGATTATATAGGCATTAGCTAAAATACTCTTAACTCGAAAATTTTCCCACACTACTCAACCCGTTATTCTTTCGCCCTTTCCCCGCAACTTCCTCATCCGCTGCTGCAACTTCACCTAAAGCTCGATCGCCCGCCGCCCCTGACAACAAATGAATTTGAATTTGCTCCAACCGCGGCCCGGACACAGAAACAACCGTAAGTTCCACATTTTCTCCGCGCCAAACTTCCCCCACTGCCGGCATTCTTTGCAACTGATAACTCAGAAAACCTCCGATTGTCTGATATTCGTCAGTTACTGGCAGATCCACATTCAATATTTGATTCACATCATCTAAATTTAACTGCGCTTGCACCAAAAAAGTGCGATCGTCCAATACTTGCAAAGCAATTTCTTTGCTGTCGGGCGACTCGTAGCTGCGGCCGATAATTTCGGCAATCAAATCCCTCAGTGTTACTAACCCGGAAATGCCGCCAAATTCATCGACTACGATCGCAATTTCTTCCGACGAACTCTGCATCAAAGGCAGCAGTTCCCCCAGCAGCATCATCTCCGGCACAAACCTCACCGAACCCATCCAATTTAAAATTGGCGTGTCGGGAGATAGCAAACCTTCAGCTAGGGGTTTCGCAAGTTGTTTGAAGCCAATAATGCCGATAATGTCGTCTAAAGAATCTCCCGTCACGGGATAGCGGGAATGGTGAGAAATCGCCATTTCGTCGAGCAAAGTTTGAAAGGTGGCCGTCTTGGGAAGTGCGACAATGCTAGGCCTCGGCACCATTACTTCTTCTACCCAAACTTCGCCAAATTCAAACACGTTGTTGAGCAATTCTCGCTTTTCTGCTTCCAAGCCGCTGGATTCGCTGGAAGTAGCGATAATTAATTGCAGTTCTTCGGGCGTAACCGGCCGATGCCTTAGATCGTATTCGATGCCCGCAAACCGCAAGAGCGATCGAGTGGATTGATTGAGAAACGACACAAAGGGATTGAACACACGGGCAATCAATAAACTCGGAGGCCCTAAAGTTCTGGCTAGCTGTTCGGAATACAGCAACGCTACAGATTTGGGAAAAAGTTCGCCCAGTACGATTTGCACGTAAGCTAGCAACAAAAAAGTTACTATTGAGATGCTAAAAGAATGGGCGATCGCCGACTTGATGTAAATTGGCAGTGGCAAATAGCCGATCGACATTCTCACTAGCACGGCGATCGTACTTTCCCCAATCCAGCCGAGAGCTAAACTAGAAAGAGTGATTCCCAACTGCATTGTTGAGAGCAATCGCTCGATACTTTTCTGCAAAGATTGCACAGTTAAAGCTGCAACGTCGCCAGCTTCGACTAACTGATTGATGCGCGATCGGCGTACCGTCACCATCGAAAACTCAGCCGCCACAAAAAAAGCATTAATCGCAATCAGCAACAGCACTGACAGCAACCGCGACAGCACCTCTGTCCAACTCATCGCGGGTAAATCAGATATCTCCTGCACTCTCGCCCCTAAAAGTGACACAATGCTCCCTAAAAAAACTTTCTCGATCAAACCTGAGAATCAGTCTGCAGGTTTGGTCTTCTTTTATATTACTTCGCCACTGGAATGCCAGATATTTGCAACTGAAGTTTTTGACCTGGATAATCTGTCAGCGTCAACGAAACTTCCTTAGCATTTTCTAGCAAAGCTGTGGGAATACTCACCGTACCGTAAAACACCTGCCCGTTGGGGGGCAGTTCCGACGGCAAATCCTCGGCAGTCGCGCTCAGGGCCCGGCCACGATCGTCAGTGACGTTCAAGAAACTGTAGAGAAACCTCACAGCTTGGGAGCCTTCATTTTTCATGCTCACGTCTAGCAGCATGGAATTGTTGCGCTGACTGGCCGCGCTCACTTCCAGAGTTATTCCCCCGTCGCGACTGTTCAGGGGAAACTTGGCGCTGGCATTTTGTGCAGCCGGTTTTTTGGCCGCGGCTGGTTTAGAGCTTGCCTTCTCTGTTTTAGTATTTGCCCCGGCCGTTTTTTCGGGATCGCGACCTTCTACCCGTGCTTTGACGGTTGTGAGAATGTCTTTTTCTTTCAAAATGCTCACTTGGTCTTTGCTAGCGGTCTTTCCAGGCTTGCCGCTGCCAGCATTGTTGCTGGGACGAACATCGGGTTGAGTCGTTCCTTGCAAGGCTTCGCGACCTATAGTAAATCCCCAAACAGAACTCGTCACGCCTGCTCCAAACATGAGAGCGAGCAGAATTAGAGTCAGCACTACCGTCGAATTCACTGCCATTGCCTATAAGTTTATGCCGAGTCCTAGAAACTGCTTTGTCCGGTCGATCGGCTTGCCTAACATTGGCTAACAGGCGATCGGGACTCAGCCGCTCTAAAGATTTTGATTTTTGTTCTCTAGTTCTAGCACGGACTGAGAAATTATGTTATAATTCATTTTGAGTTAGGTCGAAGAAATCGATTTAACGGCAGTTGGCCGAGCGGTTTAGGCAGCGAACTCATAATTCGCCCCAGGCAGGTTCAACTCCTGCACTGCCGATTTTTAATAACTTAGGACGCTCAGCGCCCGAAAAACCCCGTTTCTTCCTAGAGGATTGCTTACCCAAAAGCCCCTATTCTGGTAGAAACCGGGTTTTTTACGTTGTCAGCGGGCGGAAACGAAGTATTTTGCTCGGTGATGGACGCAAAAAGTGGCTTGACGCGCTACTTACAGCGCACCCTAAGTAGTTTATTTAGCTGGACATTGTTTAACAGTCATTTGTGCCCAATCTAAAATCTAAAATCTAAAATCTAAAATCTAAAATCTAAAATCGTATTATCCCTTAATTAACTCCACTCCGTCGCGCCCGTCGATATCTTGAACGTAAACCTTAACTTGTTCTTCCTTTGCAGTCGGCAACTTTTTACCCGTAAAATCCGGCTGAATCGGTACTTCTCGGTGGCCGCGATCGACTAATACCGCTAACCAAATTTTCTCCGGCCGCCCGTAATCGTTTACCGCATTCAAAGCCGCTCGACTCGTTCTGCCTTTATATATAACGTCATCTACCAACACCACAGTTTTGCCCGTCAAATCGAAAGGAATTTCTGTTTTAGCCGGTGTCCGCATCGCAACTCGATCCAAGTCATCTCGATAAAAGGTAATATCCAAAGCGCCCACGGATACTTTGACTTGTTCGAGGACTTCAATTTGATCTGCCAAAATTTGAGCTAAAGGCACTCCTCTACTATGAATGCCCAACAGCACTAACTCCGAGGGATTCCCTGATTTTTCGACAATCTGGGAAGCGACGCGGGTGAGAGTGCGCCTCACTTCATCAGGGGATAAAATTTGGATAATTTTAGTCATGGGTTGCTGCGAGCTAATTGTTGGCTGTTGGCATATCGAACAATTTGAGATTTGAGATTTGAGATTTGAGATTGACTTGACAGATGAATCTGGGGGTTTGAACTAAGGTCAATCGATTGCGCGATTTTAGATTTTAGATTTTAGATTTTAGCATTGACTTGCGCGAGATAAATACGTTCGGCAAGTTTCTCGGATACAGGTTTTTTATTTCTGGACGGATGAATCACGTGGCGGGTATCCTGGATGCGGGAATTGTCAAAACTTTTTTTGCTTCTGTCGGTGGCTTATATCTGTCTTCTGCTGGGCTTACCCGGAACGGATGAAAAGCAGATGCTGCGATTGCTTAGCCGAGGACGAACAATCACAGAAATACGTTATTTATGCCTGCTGGACTGTTCTAGTGAGGTCATCAGTTAGCGACTCAAACATAATAAGGTATAAAAAAGCAATGATAGTCCCAACCAAATCAGAAAGCAATACCGAGTTAATTGCAATGCTTGGCAAATTAGCGGCGCTGCGATCGGGTGAACCGGCTCGCCTAACAGCGGTTTGTGTTTGAGAACTCCGCGATAGGAATTAGTACCTCCTAGTTGCACTCCCAAGATGGCGGCGTAAACGCACTCGCTCCAACCGGAATTGGGGCTGGCATCTTTAACAGCATCTCTCTGACAAATCTGCCAAATGTAAATCGGTTTGCCCGATATAACGGCTAAAGTAATCACTGTTAGCCGGCAAGGAATCCACGTCAGCACGTCTTCTAGTTTGGCGCTAAACCATCCTAAATCAGTGTATGGCGCTTCTTTGTAGCCGATCGTAGAATCTAATGTGCTGGCTGCTTTGTAAGCGATCGCCAAGGGGACTATAGCACTCGCCCACATCGAGTTAGGATCGATCGGCGCACCGGTAACACTTAATAATAGATGTGGCAGAGCGAACCCAAGTAAGGCATAAAATAGCGGTGCTGTCACGCCATCGACTGCATTCTCTGTTACAGTTTCTAACAATGCTCGCAGAATTTCTGGCTCGGATAAGTTTTCGGTATCCCGGCCGACGTAAAGGCTCAACCTTTCTCGCGCCTTGACTAAATCTCCAACATTTAAAGGTGCTAGCACATCCTCTGCTGCCGCCCTCAAACTGCGACCTGCAAAACAGCTTGCCAGCAAAATGGTCTGTATGGCAATACCTAAAAGAGGATGTACCCAACTAGCAGCTTGGGCGATCGACCAACTGACAGTATAACTGCCTACAATCAGCCCGATCGCTAGTATTGTACCAGCACCTCGTAGCAGCAGTTTGTGCTGCTCGCCAGCGGGACTATCCCCGGCTTCAGGCATTTTGCCTGCGGGATTATTCCATATATTAAAGACAAGTCGAGTATAACGGTCGATCGCCCAACCCATCGCCTGCACGGGATGCGGCCAACCCCAAGGATCGCCGATCGAATAATCCAACACCGCAGCTAAAATTAAAACAGGAAATTCATCCGGCATCATTATATATTGTGTCAAACTTGATAGTCCGTCAATCCATTTTAGATTTTAGATTTTAGATTTTAGATTTTAGAATTGAAGAAAGCGACTCCACCGATCGATCCGGGGACTGGCGATGGGGAGCGAGGATCTTTTTTCTCGCTCCACGGATGAATCCGGGGGGCCGAACCATCTTCCTTCATTGTCACAGCAGGAGTTATCGCCCCAGAGAGCAGATTTTAACTCCTGCTACCCTTGCGGACTTTGATTTTTTGAGGGGCGATTTTATAGTAGAAGAAAGAAGGAAGAAGCAATAAAGGCAAGGGTTTGAGCAATTCAAAACCTCATCATCATCAGGCGTGGTTGCTCTAACTGCTGAGATTACTGTAGTCGCCCAGCAAGTGTACGTTCTCCTCCCAATTAACACCGTCAAACGGTAGAATCTCAAAGTGTTTGATGGCATCGTCGTCAAGACAGCGGACGTTGACATCGAAATGATCTGGATGCGATCGGGGGCGATAGAACGAGTGAATGCCGCAAATTCGGCAGAAAGTATGTTGAGCAGTTCCTGTATTAAATGTATAGGTTGTCAAAACATCTTCGCCACTGAGCAAGGTAAAACGTTCCGGCGGCACAATGAGATGCAAAAATCCCTTCTTTTGACAGATAGAGCAGTTGCAATCAGATGCTTCGTGTTTGTCAACGGCTACACGGAAGCGGACAGCTCCGCAGTGACAGCCACCAAAGTAAGTAACAAGTGTTGCGTCCATGTGTGATTGCTGGCGATCGAATGAATGAACTTACCATTTAAATGATAAAGCTAGTTTCTTCCCCAAGAGCCGCTTGCCAACTGCGGACATCATAGTATAAGTCTTCGAGGGAAATACTGTACAGCGCTTCGGCAAGTTTTTTGTGCAATCGGTTCCACAAACTGAATGTTACCCAGTCCTCTGCTTGCGTCGCGTCGGGAAAATGTCGAGGTAAAGGTTCAATAGTTTCACCTACAGCCTCTAAGATTTGTCCTAAAGAGATTTGAGCGGGCATACGGGCTAATTGATATCCACCTTGGGAACCCCGAACAGATTGGACTAAACCTGCTCGTCGCATTTCAATCAGCAATTTTTCTAGATACGGAGCAGGTAACTCCTGTCGCTTCGCTATCGATTTCACCGATGTCGGGCCAAAGCGAGGTTGCAAACTTAGATCCAGTAATGCTTTGACACTGTAGTGTCCGCGTGTGGTTAACTTCATGGGATTTTAAGAGCGGGGCAAATATTCAGCTAGCTGATAGCTGATAGCTTATGCTACCGAGTTTAGAGATTGCTCGCACCGGTTGCAGCTACTCCTCAAGAAAGACTGCAGGTTGTTAAAAATATTTAGATAATAGTGGTTAACAATTGAGCCGATCGGTGTAATATAGTTTTACGACCAGCTATAAAGCTAAAGTTTCTTGGTCAAACCAAAAACCAACCGAGAAAAAATCCGTACACCAGTTGAATATTTCAGGACTCAGTAAATGGCTAAAAAGAAAAATATCGAACCCCTTGAAGGCGAAGATCTGATCAAAAAGGTCAAAGACCTAGAGAACCTTACCAAGGAAGAAAAAGCTAGAGCCTGTGGCTACTACACCGTTACTAAGAACGGCGTAGAACGGGTCAACATGATGAAATTCCTGAATGCGCTGATTGATGCAGAAGGCATTCAGCTAGACGGGAAGCAAAACGGCAATGGACGCGGCGGACGCTCTGCCAGCTATCGGATTAGCGTTCAATCTAACGGCAACTTACTGATTGGAGCTGCCTACACCAAACAGATGGAACTCCAGCCAGGAGATGAATTTGAAATCTCTCTGGGACGCAAGCACATTCACCTGCGCCAAATCGATCGCGAAGAAGAAGAATCCTAGGCTTTTACGACTTGCTTTGACTTCTTGCTTGAACTGGTTGGTTTGACTTCAAGCATTGACTGCGAGCAGAGAATTGGCTCTGAAATCTTTCTGCGAGCCTAAAACACTATGGCTTCTATAGATGGCAATGGCTCGACAAAAGCCACTGCCACCACTTTATATTTTGCGAGAATACCTATTCTCGCCCCTCGCTATATCCGTTTGGACAAGCGGGGGATTTTCCGCGTAGCTGTTGAAGAGAAGTTCTGCAGCCGATTGTGTACGGGATTTAACGGATGTAAGGCATGGATGTTCACCAAGGGATTGTATAGCGGATTTAACGGATGAATGTTAAGTTTCGATGGTCGAGGTTCCAGGCAAGAAGCAGGTTAGGTTGAGCTACGAAACCGAACAAAGCAAGAAAATGGCGGAGGTATTCTGGGCCAAGAGTGCGTAATACCCGTTTAAAATTTAAAAAAAATAATGCAACTGTCGGCAAACTCCAAAGCACGAGCTTCCTCATTCATCCCTAATTATTTAATCTAAAATCTAAAATCTAAAATCTAAAATTGTATAAGTCTCGTGCTTGCTCCTGAGTTGTGTCTGTGTGGGAGGGGTTTTGAGGGGAAGGAAACACCTCGATCGCCCGTAAGTGAAATTACAGGCTGGAACAGTTAAAGTGTTAGGGAGCAATTAGTCATCAGCCTATGCCGTTGCCCCAATTCGCGAGTAAAACTTCTCAACACCAAACAAAAATCTCCCTGCGTCACCTTCTAGTGGCCTCTTTTGTGCTGCAAATCGTCGCCGTAGTCGGGATTGTCGGGTATCTGTCCTTTCGCAACGGAGACAAAGCAGTCGAAGAGCTCGCCGAGAAATTGATCGCGGAGACGGGGAAGAGAGTTGAAGAAAAGCTGATTTCTTTTCTCGAACCTACCCAGTGGGTAAATCAACTTAACGCCTCGGCGATCGAGCGCGGTGAATTAAACTTACACTTAGAAAAG
Organism: Microcoleus sp. SVA1B4; assembly: GCF_036700545.1. Classification (NCBI taxonomy): domain Bacteria; kingdom Bacillati; phylum Cyanobacteriota; class Cyanophyceae; order Oscillatoriales; family Microcoleaceae; genus Microcoleus; species Microcoleus sp. SVA1B4. The sequence continues at coordinate 36,518 of NZ_JAUBPB010000052.1, read as the reverse complement.
CCACAGCCTGGGGGAGAGAAGTTCCTCTGGCAACAAATGCGATCTTTTAAAAACATTCAATGGATATCCTTCGGTGCTGAAAAATCAGGAGAATATCTCGGCATTTGGCGCAACCCCACGGATCACAGCTTGCAAATTGTCGCGGCGAACAAGTCTACCAACTTTCAGAGCATATACTACGCTACAGACGGCAGAGGCACTCGCACCGCTAAATTAAAGGCAGAACCCGGAACCTACGATGCCCGTCTCCGCCCCTGGTACAAAGAAGCTGTCGCAGCTAACAAACCGATTTGGACGAGCATTTATCCGGGTTTTACTCCAGGGACTGTTTTTATTGCTGCTAGCCAACCGATTCGCGATCGAAATGGTAAATTGCTGGGAGTTAGTGCCGTAGACTTCTCGCTCTCGGATCTTCAGCAATATCTCCATCGCATCAAGCTTAGCAAAACGGGACAAATTTTCGCGATCGAACGATCGGGCTTGGTGGTTGCCAGTTCGAGTAAAGAATCACCCTTTAGAAAGATTTCTGGAAACCCGCAACTGCAGCGGCTAAATGTTTTAGAGAGCCAAACTCCTGTCATTCGCACGGCAGCTAAATATTTGTACGAACACTTCGGGGGCTTTGGCGACATTAAGCAGCGGCAGCAACTGAAATTTAGCCGAGACGGGCAGGAATATTTTGTGGAAGTGCTGCCGTTTTCTGATGTTTATGGTTTGAACTGGCTGATTGCGATCGCAGTTCCCGAATCCGATTTCATGGGGCAAATTAACAAAAATACGCGCACTACAATTTTACTTTGTTTGGTGGCGCTACTGCTATCGACCATGGCTGGAGTGCTGACAGCGAGGTGGGTAACGCTGCCGCTGCTGCGGCTCAACGAAGCAGCTAAAGATATTGCCGCCAGAGAGTTCGATCGCCCTGTTGCTGTCAGTAGGCTTGAGGAAGTCGGCGAATTAGCCGAGTCTTTCAACGAGATGGCAGCTCAACTGAAAAAGTCTTTTCAAGCTTTGGCAGAAAGTGAAGAAAAATTTGCCCAACTGGTAGAAAATTTGCCTGTTGGAGTCGCGGCGATGACTCCGGGCGGCGCAGTTATTTTCATGAATTCGGCGGGAGAGCAGATATTGGGCAGGGGAGAAATGCCCGATGCTACCGCAGCAGAGCTACCACAAGCTTATCAAACTTATATAACAGGAACCGATCAACTTTACCCGGCCGCTCAAATGCCGTTTGCACGGGCGTTGAGTGGCTTCGAGGTGATTGCGGAAGATATGGATATTCGCCGAGACGGGAAAAATATTCGTTTGGAAGTGCGAGCGCTGCCGGTGTTTGACGGTGCGGGGAATATCCTTTATGTTCTTAATGTTTTTAAAGATATTACGGCTCGCAAACAGGCAGAGCAAATATTGGCTGACTACAACCGTACTCTCGAAATTGAAGTAGTCGATCGCACGATCGAGCTAGCCTCGATCAATGCCCGCTTGCAGCTCGAAATTGAGGAGCGCAAGCAAGATGAAAAAATTATCCGTCAACAGCGCGACTTTAACTTAAAGATTATCGAAAATTCTCCGATTTTTTTTGTGGCGATCGACTCTGAGGGTAAAATCCTGCTGGCGAATAACTGTATGCTGGAAGCGGTGGGCTATACTGCCACAGAAGTTGTAGGCAAGGATTACTTAGCGACATTTGTACCCCCAAGCGATCGAGCCGGATTACATTCGATTTTTACGGGCGTAACAGCGCGGGAGCAAACGGTTAACGAACATCGCATTCTCACTTCTGACGATCGGACTTTGTTAGTTGAGTGGCACGGCACACCGGTGCTCGACGAAGGTGGCAGCCTGGATTTCTTGTTTGGATTTGGGATTGATATTGGCGAGCGCAAACAAGCACAATTAGCCTTGCAAAAAAGCGAAGCTCTGTTTCACAAATTAGCCAACACTGTTCCCGGAGAACTTTACATATTCGTGCAGCATCCCGACGGATCAGTCAAGATGGAATATATCAGCCCTCTGTGCCGAGAAATTCAAGAATTAGAGCCGGAGGCAATCCAGAACAACTCTGCTTTACTCTACGAACAAATGCACCCGGACGATCGATCCAGTCACTTCGAGGCAATTGTCAAAAGTGCCACTGATCTAGAACCATTTTCCCACGAGTGGCGGATTGTGACAGCATCGGGAAAACTCAAATGGCTGCAAGGTTATTCTCGACCAGAATTGCGCGAAAATGGAGATATTGTCTGGCACGGCATAATTATTGATACGAGCGATCGCAAACAAGCAGAACAAGAACTCCAACAAGCCAAAGAAGCCGCAGAAGCTGCCAACAAAACTAAAAGCCTCTTTCTCGCCAACATGAGCCACGAATTGCGAACCCCCCTCAACGCCATTCTCGGCTTCGCTCAATTAATCGAACCCAGCGCTAATTTAACTTTGCCGGAAAAAGAAAATATCACAATTATTCGCCGCAGCGGAGAGCACCTGCTTCAGGTGATCAATCAAATCTTAGACTTATCTAAAATTGAAGCTGGGCGCATGACACTCAACGCCAATTTTTTTGACTTGTACCGCTTGCTGGGGGACGTGCAAAATATGTTCCAAATTCCTGCAAAAAATAAAGGATTGCAATTAATTATTGACTGCTCTTCCGATGTTCCCCAGTACGTGCAAACTGATGATGTTAAGTTGCGACAAGTGCTGATTCATTTATTAGATAATGCGGTTAAATTTACCGAAACTGGTTCAATTTCAATCACAGTAAGGCAGAATCAAGAAGAAATAATTAAGCCTACAATAAACGATTCTTTAAATATTGGTAAACCTCAAGAAATAGTTTTTATTGGCTTTGAAATAGCAGATACAGGAGTTGGTATTCCACCGGAAAAATTAGAAAGCATCTTTGAATTTTTGGTGCAAACTTCATCAGAAAAGAAAGTTCAAACAGGTACGGGGTTAGGATTAAACATCAGCCGCGAGTTTATAAGATTAATGGGAGGCGACATTACCGTCGAGAGCGAAGTGGGAGACGGTACAGTCTTCAAGTTTGACATTCAAGTTGTTACCGCAGCGGGTGCTGGTGAAGTCATCAATAAATATGTTGAAGTCAATGATTTATCGCAGAGTTCAAGTATGGTACAAGAAAAAATATCTAATAGTGCTGCAATATTTACGCTGGACTCCAAGCCGAAAGTTTCCCCAGAATGGACGAGGAATCTAAAACAGGCAGTCCGTGAGGCTGACTTCGACTTGATTGCCACAAGTATTGAGGAAATCGGCAGCGACAATGATGTTTTTGCGGAAGTTCTGATGAATCATCTATATAATTTTGATTATCAAAAAATACTAGATTTGATTGATGAAATTGAGCGGTAGGGTGCGCCGAAGATTAACTTATACAGCCTTTCTCAGTAACAGTGCGGTACGGTTGAGAATTGTCAGGTAATCAGTAGACAAGAGTGCCTAAATTTTTGATGGATAGACAAACCAAACCGCCGATTAAGGCAGATGAACACAGATTAATGCAGATAATTTCAATATATTCAGGCTATTGGCAATAGATATGGAATTGCTCGCCCGCGTACCTCACGAAAGTTGAGAAAGGCTATATAATAATTATTATTGTTGATTTGCAGCTAATAATTTAGGAATGAGAATTAAATAACTTCCACAAGTTTATGGGATGGGCGTCCCGCCCGTCTTTTTTGGACGGGCGGGACGCCCATCCCACAATAACAATTAAATTTGTAAGTTATTTAATTCGCGATCCTTAGTCAGTCCTGGACGCAAGAACATACCTCAAAAAATCTTTAACTATTGTGACAGTTTCGTCCAGGACTATTTGTGTTTGACTTGACTTTTTTTAAGCTAGAGTTAACCCCCCCGATCGCCCTTTTGGTAAGGGAAAATCGAGGGGGTTAACTGTTATTTGTCAAGTATCTGAGGATATTAAGCAGGGTTCGCTTCGGCTCGTCTTTGTAGTAGGCGGGCAATTTCAGCTTTTTCTACAAGTCCGACGAGGACGCCGTTTTCGCGAATGACGGGGAGTTCTTGTACTTTGAGTTGTTCCAGAAGGGTGACGACTTCGAGGAGGGATAATTCTGGTTTGACTGTTGTGGAAAATTCGATCGGCTTCAGGAGTTCTTTGACTAAAACTTCGGGCCAGCGTCCGGTAGGAATGGTTTTGAGGTCATCAAGGTCGATCGCCCCTACCAATTGTCCGGAATCATCTGTTGCCAGGAACCTGCGCCAGGTTTGAGTGCTACCGATAACGTAGTTGTTGGCAAATTCTCTGAGGGACAAGTCTTGGGAGACGATCGGACTTTCGGGGGTAACAGCATCTGCGGCTGTCAGGCCTGCCAGTTGATTTTGGACTGTGGCATATTGGGCCGATTGACCGGCATTTTGCAGTAAGAACCAACCGATTACTAGATTCCAAATATTGCCGAATACGCCTGTAGCAATGGCAATCCAACCAATTATTTGACCGACGCGGCTAGCAAAAATTACACCTTTGTAAGGGTTGCCAGTAATTTTCCAGACGATTGCTTTGAGGATGTTGCCACCGTCGAGGGGCAAACCGGGAATTAAGTTAAATAAGGCTAGAACTAAGTTGATGGAAGCTAAAAGTCCGACGATGGCTGCTGCGGGGCCTGTGAGTCCAGCACCGATGCCTATGGCTGTTAACAAACCGGATAAAAATAAGCTAACCAACGGGCCTGCAATGGCTACCCAAAATGCTTCGGCTGGGGTTTTGGATTCTCTTTCTAAATTAGCCAGTCCGCCAAACAGAAATAGCGAAATCGATTTCACGCCAATTCCCTGTTTAATGGCTACCCAACTGTGTCCTAATTCGTGGGCTAAGACGGAAGCAAATAACAGTAACGCTGTGAATAATCCCAGCATCCAGGGCACTACGGGGCCCAATGTGGGAAACAGGGCAGCTAATGCGCCGCCGTACTGCCAGGTTACTAAACCCAGAACTAAAAACCAAGATGCGTTGACAAAGAAGGGAATCCCAAACAGGTTGCCGACGCGAAATGTACCGTTCATAATGGCTACCTCTGATTTTACGAAGGAGAGGTTTTTCTCTCTGTCTCCTTATCGTAACGAAACGTAACGGCGATGTTAATGCTTCCATTAGGGTGTTATCCGTCTGTGGAGGTTCGGTTTGCGGAATCATCATTGGCAACTGCGGTTGAGCCCGCCTGGGGTTAAAAATCCCTGTCTGAAAGCGGAAGTCCTCGCTATGAGGGCTGATGAGGATATTTTCTTTTATTTTCTGTTTGAGTTTTGAGTCGGTTTTAACTCAATAAGCTGTGGAGCATTTAAACCACTAACGAGCTTGTATGGTGCGTCAGGAGTGAACACTTACGCTTACAAGGGAAACACTTCTGTACGCTGGGCACCCTACTATCGTCTTTTAAATGCCGAACAGCTTACGCTTGGGTTAAAACTGTTTATTCCGGGCGTGATCCTCCTCGTATCCCCCTTGCTAATCAGGGTGAATTAATTTTCGGAAAAATCAACTAAGCTGATTGGAGTAATTGCTGACGTTACCTGAAGGATTGAACTGGTTTATCTCGGCACTGAAAACCGAAAAGCAACTCACTGATATTTTCAAGTTGGTTAGCCATCAATCTTAAAGCGCAGGGGTTGAGTATTCGTACTACTCATCCGATCTTTCGGGAGCATCTTAATATTTGTAAAAACACTTCTTCTGGCTCCTTCCTTCTGACTCTTTCCTCCTGCCCCGCAGCAAGATCGCCTCAAAACTCTAATTTCTAGCTAGTCTGCTTTCATTGAGATGCTCCCTTGTCACCCTCCGCGATCGCAGATCGTTATTATAACTTGATGAGGGAAAAGAGCCCAAATGGGTTCTATAAATTGTACTTGACCACGAATTTCAAAGGTGGTACCCGCCACGTGATTTATCCGTGGAATCAATCCAAAATCGAAAATCCTCAAGCCCCCGCATTTATCTCGCGCAAGTCAATTCTTTAATCTAAAATCTAAAATCTAAAATCTAAAATCGATTGACTTTAGGGGCAAGATATAAAGGAGCATCCTGTCAATAGCGGTTCTTTTGAACCCATTTGAGATATTTATGGCGATCGACAGACAACGGGCGATCGACTCGCACCCTCCAAGATGTCAAATGGGTTCTATACCAAATTATATGAGCTTACCGGGCTTATTGTACCATATTCATTTGTTTAGATGGATGTGTTACTTTACTTGAAAATGGAAAAAGCCGTCGTAAAAGGACGGGGTTTTAAACCCAATCTTCTGATAAAAAACCCTCGCCTCACCCGTAAAAAATGTTGCAAAATTTATTGAGTAAAGTACGAATTTATACTTATTGCCTAACAGTCTTGGTGTTGGGTGGCTGCCAGCAACAGCTACAGCCAACCTTGCAGCAGCAGCGCAGCCAACAGGGGATGGCAGTTTCCGCTCACCCTCTGGCGAGCGCTGCGGGGCTGGCCCTGCTGCAACAGGGCGGTAATGCAGTGGATGCGGCTGCTGCTACTGCTTTGGCGATTTCGGTGGTGGAGCCTTTTTCGGCGGGTATCGGCGGCGGGGGTTTTTTACTGCTGCAGCGGGCCCAAACGGGGACTGTGCAAGCGCTGGATTTCCGGGAACGAGCTCCGCAACGGGCGGCGCGGGATATGTACCTCGACAAGCAAGGGAAGGTCCGCCAAAGGGCAAGTCTGGACGGGCATTTGGCTGCGGGTATTCCGGGCACTGTTGCTGGACTTTATACGGTGCACCGCGAGTATGGTAAGTTGCCTTGGGCACAGGTGGTGGCGCCGGCGATCGCCCTGGCTGAAAATGGCTTTCCGGTAAGTTCGCGGTTTACCACGGCTACCGGGCGACGACAGGATGTGCTCAAAAAAAACCGGGCGGCGCGGGAGGTTTTTACTCGTGGTGGCATTTTATACCAGCCTGGTGAGCTTTTGGTGCAGCGGGATTTGGCGCGGACTTTGCGACAGATTGCACAAAATCCGCAGAGTTTTTATACCGGGGACATTGCGCGGGCGATCGCCGCCGATATGGCTAAAAATGGCGGCATTATCACTCTCGAAGATTTGAAAAACTATACGCCGATTTGGCGAAATCCGGTTTGTGGCAACTTTCGGATTTACGAAATTTGCGCGATGTCGCCTCCTTCTTCCGGCGGCGTTCATTTGTTGCAAATCTTAAATATTCTGGGAGATACGGATCTCAAGAGGTTGGGAAGGCAAAGTCCAGATACTTTACACTTGCTGGCGGAGAGCATGAGGATTGCTTATGCTGATCGGGCTGAGTATTTGGGCGACCCGGATTTTGTGAGTGTACCAGTCAAAGCTCTAACTAGCACCAATTATGCCAAATTGAGACGATCGCAAATCCAAATGTCAAAAGCCAGACCCTCCAGCGAGGTAAAAGCTGTTGACGCTGAAACTTTGAACCGTCTCCTGTGGGAGTCTCCCGAAACTACCCACCTCACGGTAGTTGACAAAGAGCGCAATGTGGTATCTTTGACGTTTACAGTGAATGGCGGTTTTGGGGCTGGAGTCGTGGCTGCAGGTACGGGAATTTTGCTCAACAACGAGATGGATGATTTTGCAGCGGCGCCAGGAGTGCCGAATTTGTTTGGTTTGGTGGGCGGGGAGGCAAATTCGATCGCCCCTGGGAAAACTCCTTTATCCAGCATGACGCCGATTATCGTGACCGAAAATGGCAAATTTCGCCTCGCAGCGGGAGCTCCCGGAGGCAGCACGATTATTACCACGGTGTTGCAAATTGTACTGAACGTATTGGTTCACGACATGAATGTCGGCGATGCTGTGTCTGCACCTCGGATACACCACCAGTGGCAGCCCGATCGCCTGATGGTGGAACGGGGAGGTTTTGAGGCTGCGACGCTTTCGGAGTTGCGGCGGCGGGGACACCAAATTGTCGAAGGTGACGGCTGGGGCAATGCTAATGCGATCGTCCTGACTGCAGACGGTTGGTTGGAAGGGGCTGCAGATCGGCGCGGCGAAGGAGAAGCAAGGGGATTTTAGTCAACAGTCAGTCGATTAGAGATTTTAGACTTCGACGCGCCGTCGAGTCGCACTCAGTCGAAGGATTTTAGATTTACTCCAGAGATCAATCTGGGATATTGAACTAGGGTCAAAAATTTTGATCTCTCTACGACAGGAATCGGGGGCTTGTATGGTTTTTTTTGGGCGAGGTCATCTTTCATGAGTCATGAGTCCTTAGCTATTAGTCATCTTTCATGAGTCATGAGTCTTTAGCTATTAGTCATGAGTCATTTTGGAGAGCCCCAACGGTATCAAAACCAGGTTTTTTGGGTTACCAGTGCGTAAGGGATAAAATTATTAGTCTGTGTACTTGTATTTTTGCCTCCGTATTTTTGCGCTGAGGTTTATAGGCTGACAAACTGCCAATAACTACAAAAAAAATAACCACACAAAGCGTAAATCTACTTATATGTAAAGTTATTGTAAAGCTACTAGACATTAATAGTTATATAATGTAAAAATTAAGGTGTGCAGAGAATCAGGTTTGTATCTTTTAGGAAAAATTTATGATAATTACTCACAAAACTGCTGCCTTAACAGCTACATTAACTACTGCTCTGAGTTTGTTGGCAGCGCCAGCAATGGCATTTTCGGTAGGGGCAACGAATAACACTGAGACTTTGAAAAATAATTTATTGGGAGCTAATACAGTCGGCTTGAGTAATTTTTCTGTTTCAATTACGGGTAATTCGGCTGCTTTTGGTACTTTCACTAATGACCCCTTCGGTTTGACATCAGGAGTTGTTCTGAGCACTGGTAGAGTCACCGATATACCGGGTCAGAATCGGAAAGATAACTTCACGACAGAGGACAGCGATTTAAGCACGGATTTTGGTGCTAAGGGTGAACAAGGGGATACGACTCAGCTAAACCTCAGCTTTTTTGCTAATAGCACTGTTCAAAAGTTATTCTTTCAATATGTATTTGCTTCTGAGGAGTTTCCTGAGTTCGGCGGTTCTAATAAATATAATGACAATTTTGAACTGCTGCTGAACGGCACTAATTTGGCAAAATTGAGCGACGGAAAAACTGTTACGATTAATAATCTTGTTCCCGATCCATATAATCGCTCTACAGATCACCCCGACTATATTGACAACCCAAGTTTCACAGGTATTGCTGCTAACATCATTAAGCTGGACGGTTTTACTAAAGTTTTAGGTTTTGAGGGTTTGCTCAAGCAAAATCAGACGAATGTTCTCAGCATCCGCATTAAAGATGTGGGCGATGGCTATTTAGATTCTGCTGTATTTATTAAAGGCGGTTCTCTGGAGACGGTTCAACCTGAGCCGGTTCCCGAACCGATGACTGTGGGGGGTTTGATGGCGGGAGGCGCTATGCTGGCTGCTGGACGAAAGTTACGCAATCGCCGTGGCGCAAGTAATTAATAACGGAAGGAAGAAGGAAGAGGGAAGTTCGGCAACGGATTCGCTCGACGGATGTAACGGATGTAACGGATGTCAGGAAGAAGGAAGAAGGAAGAAGGAAAAAACAGAACAGGAACCATGTTGGCGGTTGCTGTAATATGAATCTCGATTAGCCGTGTGGGAGACAGAAAGGGGGTTTGATGAACGAACAAATCTCGTTGCAGTTGTTGAACCAGGTAAAAAAACTCGGTTTGTGCGATCGCGATCGCGTAATATCATGTCAAGTAATTTAAGCATTATGGGTACGCAGCGAGGAATGCAAGTCCTCATACAATTCTGACGACGAATGCCCTCACTACGAACCAATTTTATTGCGGTTGTGCTAGCGGAAAGAATATAAGTTTTCATCCCAAATTCGCAAAGGGCGGATTTTTTTGTGTTTGGAGTTGCAGCAAATATTGCGGGTAAAACCCGCGTCTACAACCACTGACTAAAAACTAAATAATTTAGCTATGAACAGTACCGTCCGGTAAGATTGTACCTGTTAATGTAGTCCGGGTAAGTTTGACCATAACTCGATCGCCGTAACCGATTTTCGCTCCTGTTAAGTCAGCACCGCTCAAGTCAGCACCGCTCAAATCGGCTCCGATTAAGTTGGTTTCTCTCAAGTTGGCATTGATCAAACAAGCTCCTAACAAATTGGCCCGGAACAAGTTAGCTTGGTGCAAATTCGCGCCTGTGAGATTGACGTTGTGTAGAAAAGCATCGCTTAAGTCGGCTTCACTCAGGTTTGCATTGCTCAAGTTTCTTCCTGAAAAATCCTTTTCTTTTAAGGAAGCTCCTTTGAAGTTGGAACCGCTCAAATCGGGAGCTTGGGGCCCAGCTTGGCGGTAAGACTGAGATGGCGGCGGCTGCGATTGGTAGCGGGACGCCTCTGAATAGGGCCCTGCAGGGTTTCCCCCATAGTTTCCCGCATAATTTCCAGGATATTTCCCTGAAGAGGGTTCAGAAGAGTAGCGGGGTTCTTTTGGGGTGGCCGGTGGTGGCTGAGTGTTTTGCTGCTGGGTGTTTGGATACTGAGTATTTCTGTACTGAGCGTTTTGGTACTGAGTATTGGGTTGCTGAGCGTTTTGGTACTGAGTGTTTTGGTACTGAGTATTGGGTTGCTGAGCGTTTTGGTACTGAGTGTTTTGTTGCTGAGTGTTTCTGTACTGAGTATTTTGTTGCTGGGTAGTTTGTTGCTGAGTATTTCTGTACTGAGCGTTTTGTTGCTGGGTAGTTTGTTGCTGAGTGTTTCTGTACTGAGCGTTTTGTTGCTGGGTGTTTTGGTGCTGGGTATTTTTGTGCTGGGTGTTTTGTTGCTGGGTGTGTTTGTGCTGAGTATGTTTGTGCTGAACGTTTTGATTCTGACCTCTTGGTTGAATCGATCGCAATTGTTCGCGAGCTTGATTAATTTCCTTAATCTTCTCTTCAGCTTTCTGTAGTAGTCTGGGATTGTCTTTGGGGATGCGATCGGGGTGCCAAATGAACGCTAAATCCTTGTAGGCTTGGCTAATTTCTTCTCTGGAAGCTCCCGGCAACAGTCCCAGCACTTTATAGTATTGGTCGAGGTCGTTCATTGTACCACCTTTCGCTTTAAGAAATTAGAAATTAAAAATTAAGATCGGAGCAAAAGCCGTTCTCAAAGCTTGCGTGTCCGATCGTACATTAGATGAACAATAACTCAGCTAAGCCGCTGCTGGCAAAAAGTCTCGAATTCGCTGCAAGTATGTTGCGGCATCCTCCAGCATCGGAAAGTGAGCCGTATTCGGAATTATAACAAATTCTACTTTTTTGCTGAGGGAGGCTGCTTGCTCTCCCATGGCGGCGGGAATAATTTGGTCAAATTCTCCGGCCACAAGCAGTGTGGGAACACTCAGCCGCGCAAATTCTTGGGGCATTTCCTCGGCTGCTCTTTTACTGACTGCCGTCACCATTGTACCTATAGCAGCTTGCTCGTCTGCCATTAAAAAATCCTTGAGAAACGCCAGACTGACCTCTGTGGGCAGGGAACGGCGCAAAAACCGGGCCATAAATAGCCGATCGGCAAACGGGATGGATGCCAACCAAGAGGGTCTAAATTTTACCACATAGCCACCGAATTTGTGAAAAGTTGTAAAGGCTTTTTCATCGTATTCAAAAATCCCGCTGCAAGTGAGAATTGCTTTTTCTACTTTTTCGGGGTAAAGGTTGAGAAATAAAGTAGCAATTGATGCTCCTGTGGAGTGAGCATTGAGAAAGACGCGGCTTAAATTCAGAGATTCTAATAATTCAGCTAAGTCGCGGGCGTAGGTTTCGAGTTCGTAGCTGGACTCAGGAGGCTCTTTCGGCAAGGGCGATCGACCAAAACCTCTCATATCGTAGAGCAAACAATCAAAATCATCAGCAATAGCCCGTGCCGTGCTTTCCCAGTAGCGCGCTGAGCCCGCCCAGCCGTGCAGAAATACCATCACTGGTTTCCCGCTAGGTTGGGCCGTGTTATCTGCCGTTATCCACTCGTAATAATGTTCTACACCGCGAATTGAAATGAAAGACATGATATTGATTTTGGATTCTGAGATTTTAGATTTTAGATTTTAACTCATAATTGTTCCGTAAATACCAAAATTCCCGACTTCTTTAAAAAGTCAGGAATCTCAAGACTACATCCCTCAAAAAATTCTGCGTTAATCTGCGTCAATTTGCCCACATCTGCAGTCAAAAAATACCAACATAAAAACTAATCATAAATCTTAAGCAGCAGAAGCAGCCAACCAAAATAAACCATCTACCAAAAGCGTGCTTAACACCGCGCCGCTGAAAGCGCGCCAGTGCAGTTCTCGATCGCGCAAACTCAGCAAACCGACTGTTAGCAACACAGCGATTAAAACTAAAGCACAGCCTATGCCCCAAGGAGTTTCGATTTGACCGATCGCACTTTGAAAAATCGGCATAGCTAATTCCGGTTCCGCGTGCATCACTTGGCGCCAGTAGGGCATCAACCCAGTTAAATAAAAATATAAATCGGTAATAGCAGTGCCAAATAGGGAACCCAAGTAAAAATAGCTGCCAACTTTTCCCCAAGATTTGCCCAAGCACCAAATAGCAAAAGGCAAGCCAATTGCTTCTATAGGTAGATGTAAAATTGGTTCCCATCTAAACCAGCCCCAATAGATAGAACCTGCCAGCCAGCATCCGGCAAATCCTAATAATAAATCTCCCCAAAGTTGTGTTTTGGGGCGGAAAATTAGAATTAAACTCAAAACGAACCAGGGGATAGTTGACAGCAAACTGATGGTTGGATATAAACGCACTAAGGGTGCTTGCACGAAGACTGGAATTGAGACTAAAAATGCTGAGGCGCTAAATATCAACCACTGTTTGATGCTGTTTGTTGTGGCTGAAGAGACAGAATTGTCGAGGCGGGCGATGGTGGCAATAGGTGCGATCGCTGAGGATACTAAATTTAGATTAAACAACTGATTGGACTCCGTATTGTTTCAATAGGTGGACTAAAAATTTTGCTGCGGTTGTGGGTGCGAGAGTCTCAATGCCGGCGGCGGTTTGGCTGAGGTGCCAGCCTTTTGCCGTTTGGGGAGCTCGCCATAAATCCAAATGTTCGATCGCGGGATCTGCATAAAAGCTTTCTCCACCGCCACCGAGAATTGCCGAACTCCAGTGCGTAAAGCGATCGTGGCTGATGCGGTGGATGGGAAAATTTCCCACCAGAGGTACTCCCCAACCGTCTAAGGCAAAAAAAGCCCCGACTTTGCCACCGAGTTGCTGCCACAGAAGAGCCGCCCCGATCGCCCCGGCTACTCCTGCCGAAAAGCTGACAAATACTAGACTTTCTCCTGCTAACTTTTCGCTGCACAAAAAGTGCAATATGTCAAGAGCTGAGAAAGGCGGATATTTATGAGCGGGAAAAATCTTGACACGATCGACTATTTGCTGGTTTGGGCGATCGGCTGCCAGTCCCCAAAGCCCCGAAAGTCCCGCCAGGAAACAGTCGGTTAGCTTTGGTTCGTGGACTCCGGGGCAAATTACCAGTCTCATAGTTCGTCAAGAAAGTTAATATAGTTCGCAACATAACTTTATCATATAGCTATTATATCATATACTACCCCAGGGGATAGGGTGTTAAACTTATAATAGAGTCAAGTTTGAAGAGTATCCCCCCAAGTTAAAACCTGGGAACGCTCCAAACCCCATTAATCTGAGGCAAGGTCAGGGAGTCTTAAGAAAACATGAAACTTATCCCCCCCCGCCCCATCTCCTGTCAAGCTTAGCAAAGGCTGATTCTAGTTTTAAGCAGTTCTGTATTTAGATTTAACTTTTGGGGCGGCGTCGAAGCTGACCCCACAAAAGCTTAAACAAACAGGATTGTGAAAATTAAGAGGCCTGCCAGCTTAGCTGCCCTACGAATTTCGGGTCAGGGTCAATCGATTTTAGATTTGAGATTTGAGATTTTAGATTGACTTGCGCGAGATAAATGCGGCGGCTTGAGGATTTTCGATTTGGGATTGATTCCACGGATAAATCACGTGGCGGGTACCACCTTTGAAATTCGCTTGTCAAAAAACCTACTTAGGACTGATGCCCATCAATCCGGTTTCTAGGATAAATAAGAGGTTTAACCGGGAAGTATGGGCCAAGAAACCGGGAATCAGCCCCGCGCACGTCAGTCGTGCGATCGCACACAATGAAAAATCTCCCATTCCCCCTTCATCCTGCCTGGATCTCTTAGAATAAATAAAATTGAGGAATACAAAGTGGTTGCTTCTCCAGAAAAAATCGATTTCAAAACATCTGCAGCACCCGCAAGTAACGATCGCGTTGCTGTATTGCTGATGGGTTATGGCGAAGTCGAAAGCTACGACGATTTTGCCAACTACAACGAACAAGCTTTAAATTTGCTTACGGCAAAGTTTGCGCCAGTACCGCTTTGGATTTATCCGCCGCTGGCGAAGATTTTAGCAATCTTTGACTTGCACGAGTGGAGTCACCAACACGGTCAATTCGTTTCGCCGCACAATGCAATTTTTGAACAGCAGCGCGCTGGGATTGAAAAGAATTTACAGGAGAAATGGGGCGATAAAGTAAAAGTGTTCAAAGCTTTTAACTTTTGCGCGCCGTTTTTGCCGGAACAAGTAATTCCGCAAATTCAAGCAGAAGGATTTGACAAAATTCTGATTTATCCGCTGTTGGTAGTTGATTCTGTTTTCACCAGCGGCATTGCAGTCGAACAGGTGAATAAAGCTTTAGCACAAACCTTTGATGGTAAGGAACATTGGGTAAAAGGACAGCGCTACATTCCTTCTTTTTACGATGAACCTGCTTACATCCAGCTAATGGCGGATTTGGTTGAAGAGGAAATTAAGAACGATTTAGCTGTAGCGCATTTGCCTTCTCAGATTGGGATTGTGCTGATGAATCACGGTTGTCCGCACAAGGCGAAGGGCTTTACTTCGGGAATTGTGGAAAGTCAAGCTTTGTACGATCGCGTGCGGGAACGTTTGATGCACCGCTATCCTTTGATTTCGGTGGGTTGGCTGAACCACGACACGCCGCTGATTGAATGGACGCAGCCGGATGCGACGTTGGCTGCGAAGAATTTGATCGATTTGGGTGCAACTGCGATCGTCTTTATGCCGATCGGATTTGCCACAGAAAATCACGAAACATTGTTAGATGTAGACCACATTATTGAGTCTTTGCAGAAACAGCGTCAAGGAGTTACTTACCGCAAATTGCCTTGCGTTAACGACCATCCAGAGTTTCTGAAAATGGCTGCCGAGTGGGCAAATCCGCAGATTGAAGCGTTGTTGAGTGAGACTGCGGTTGCTGTTAATCCGAGTTTGGCTTCCGCGCAGCGCGAGCACAGTCATTCTCACGAAGGGCACGGGCATTCTCATGGGGATCACGGGCATTCTCACGGTGGGCATTCTCATGGTGATCGCGGGCATTCTCATGGCGGGCACGGGCACAGTCACTAATAGGACTTGGGCCTGAGAGCTCAGAAACCGGGTTTTTTGCGAAGATACTGCATGGAAATGGCAGATTTAGTGAAAAACCCGGTTTCTTTTGTTGGGGTGCGTAGGTCGAAATTTGGGCGAAAAGGTCGATCGTCCTTTGGTGTTTTTAGGGAAAGGGCGATCGGCTTTTTTGGCAAATTTTCTGTGCTTGTCAAACATCCGCTTAGTCGCTACACTGTAGATACTCTGTATATACTTTCTCTGAGAAAGGGTAAATTCCTCAGAGTGATATCACTAACTAGAGGTTCAGGCTATGGTTGCGACGATCGCAAAATGGGGAAACAGTCTTGCTATTCGGATTCCACAAAATTTAGCTAAAGAGATTAACTTAGCTGAGGGTTCTGAAGTGAAGCTTGTCTTGATAGATGGCAAGCTGACAATCGAGCCTATCGTTCGTCGGCGGTATTCGCTTGAGGATCTCATTGAGGCAATGACGCCTGAGAATCTTCATAATGAGATTGATACTGGAGTTGCTGTCGGGAACGAAGTTTGGTGACACAATCAAATCCCTACATTCCGAGTCGAGGCGATATCGTTTATTTAGACTTTGACCCAACTAAGGGACACGAGCAAAAAGGACTTAGACCTGCTTTTGTGCTGTCGCCTCGCTCCTACAACGAGAAAAGCTCCTTAGCTCTATTTATGCCGATTACAAAACAACAAAAAGGGTATCCTTTTGAAGTTATCCTACCCACTGGATTAAAAGTTCAGGGAGTAATTCTTGCCGATCAAATTAAGTGTTTAGACTGGAAAGCTCGCGGTATTCGATTGGTTGAGTCGGTATCTCAAGATGTAATTGAAGAGGTACAAGCTAAAATAGAGCCGTTGTTATTCTAAAAGCATGAAGTTCACGGGGCTGAATAAATCAGACGATCGCACTTTTCCTGAAATTACCTATGTGCGGGGCGCTAGCGGCGAACTCGTACCCGTTTTGTTTGCAATCGCTTGCGGGTGCAAACAGTAGTAGTTTCAGCCCAGAAATAGGGTTTTTCGCCAAACCAAATTGCCATTGAGTATGATTTAAGTGAAGCTCAAGTGAACGATGTTTTCGCTTTTTATGCGGCCCACCATCAAGAAATACACGCATCTATTGCCGCTGAGCAAATTATCGAAGCTGCTAATGTCTAGAATGAGCAGTAGCATTGATCGGCGATGGTTCCACTTTGCCGTTAGGCTTTCGATCTCATTTCTGTTTCACTAGCACCTGCTCGCACCATAATTGTCCGAACCAGAGAACCAAATATCCTCCACCCGACAAGACTTAGGCTGGCGTGCCGTGTCGCTAACAGCAAATCATCAAGGCGTATCTGTATAACCCCATCAAATACTACAGCATTGCCCACTACATTGCTAGAGTCCCCTGGTAATGGTGGAAGATACATTCGCTTAGTGGATTTGAACTTTAGCATTTCACTGAGGAGTTGCTTTGCATCAGGAGCGTCAGAAAAAATTGGTTGCAATCGCAGCAGTGAGGCATAATCGCGGCGGCCCTGAACAAGGTCACAGGTGGAGCTTGCGATAGCAAATTTCATGTTAGTAATGCGCTCTCCCAAGAAGTAGCCAGCATCACTACTAACAATATCTCCCTGCAAAAGGGCGAAGGCATCTTCATCGTCGCGAATCAGACCTTTTGCTAACATATCCTGATATTCAATTGGCTGACGCACCAGCGCTCCCTCTGCTCCGAAAACTTTCTGACGGTCTTTTGTCTTACCAAGTCTTACGGCAAAGTCCTGAATAATTGTGAGAACTGTATCGTCGTGAGAAAGTGCGCGTAGCTGATTTTCAAGAGTTTCCAGATTGTTAGGCTCATTATTTGCTACAGCCATCACAATCAATCTATCCTATTGTCTATCGCATTCTCAGATTGCAGAGGACGCTCAATTTCATCAGGGTCAAGCATCACTTCATCATCCTCATCCAAGTCGAAATTCTCTGGAACTAATCGCTCGAAGCTATTGCGGGTAGGAAGCTCAGGCAAGTCTCCCAGCATAGAAACTGCTTCAGCAAGTAGATGAAGATTCTCTGGATCAGGGTGTTTTTGTGCCGCACGCACAGCCAAGATGACGAAACGCAATCCTCCCCTTAGCCGATCAACATCACGAGCTAGTCCATACATTTCTTGAAAGTCACGTTCTTCAATAATGCGGTACTGTCCTGTTTTTGTTTGGAGGGTAGCAATCACACCATTGCCGATCGAACTCAGTGCTTCGGCGTCCTGCAAACGGAACTTCTCAGACGATGTCCAGTTTTCACCGCTTCGCAACCTAAATTCTTTTTTATTTGTAATCTGCATAGTTTAACCTCCTTACCATATCCTATGGTAAACCCAACGAAAAAACAACGGGTAGTAAATCCTAGCTTAAAATATTCGCAACCTAATTTTTTTATTTCTAATCTGCATAGTTTAACCTCCTTATCATATCCTAATGTAAACCCAACGAAAAAACAACGGGTAGTAAATCCTAGCTTAAAATAATAGGACAGGATTTACGCACTCCAACTCCTCGAAACCGGGTTTTTGGCCGTTTCTGCGGCTGTAACGCGTCTTTTGGGCAAAAACCAGGTAGGTTTCTGACTACCCGGGCGTCCAGGACTATAAATAAACCCGCCCCGGCTATACTAATTCAATAGCGATCGCCCCAACCAACTTATCAATCTCCGCCTCAGTTGTAAAATAGTGAACACAAGCCCGCACACAATCAGGATTAAGAATAGTCCGCACCATAATCCCCTGTTTCTCCAACAAATTGACAAGCTTGTTGTGCGGCATCCCATTAGTTAATCGAAACGAAACCAAACCAGCTTCCGGCGCAGATTTTCGCAAACATTCCACATCGGGAAGTTCCGACAAACGCTCCCAGAGATACTTACTCAAACGGCTGATTTCTGCATACCTTTCCTCGATCGTACCCCATTCATGTTGCAGGGCGATCGCACTCCGCAAACCCGCATACAAAGGATAAGCCGAAGTCGCAATTTCATAGCGCTGCGATCCAGGTTTCCAGCCAAGGACTTTAGCATTAGCATCCGTCACAATTCCCCGCCAACCGATAAACACCGGATGCAAATCAGCCAAAGCTTCCGCACTCACATAAAGCCCGCCCAAACCTTCCGGGCCACCCCACCATTTGTGACCAGTAAAAGCATAAAAGTCAACCCCTGATTCAATCAAATTTAAAGGCAAAACCCCCACAGATTGAGCCGCATCAACTAACACTCTAACTTTGTAATTCTTTGCAGAAAACTCCTCTTGTCCCCCCCCTTTAATCAGGGACAAATCCTCTCGCCCATCCCCTTTAATCAGGGACAAATCCTCTCGCCCATCCCCTTTAATCAGGGGGGAATCCTCTTGTCCCCCCCCTTGGCAAGGGGGGGTTAGGGGGGGTTTTATATCTGTTTCCCCATCCCCTTGAATCAGGGGGGAATCCTCTTGTCCCCCCCCTTGGCAAGGGGGGGTTAGGGGGGGTTCATGACACACTTTCACAATCTCACCCAGAGGCAAAACTTGACCAGTATTCCACAAAATGTGACTGATAACCAACAAGCGAGTATTTGGCCGCAAACTATCAGCAATCACCGCCACCGGATCGCCTTCATTCAAAGTAGCCGCCAACGGACAAACCGAAACCTCAATGTTGAAACGGCGCTGAAGTTCCATTACACTAGCTACAATGCCGGGGTGTTCGCAATCAGAAAGCAGCAAATGGTCGCCTGCTTTCCAGTCAATGCCCCACAGCGCAATATTGCAGCCGACGGTGACATCTTCAGTCAGGGCGATGGTTTCAGGAGGTACGGTCAACTCAGATGCGATCGCACGTCGCGTCAGCATCGCCTCCTGAACCACCCAAGCCCCCACCTCCCCCGAAAACGGCCCTCCAAGCTGCACCCGTTTGTAAGCCTCATAAATCGCCTCTAAAGCAGGCTCAGGCAGCGGCCCTTGTCCGCCGTAGTTAAAATAAGCTTTATTGGCCAAAGCTGGGAATTGTTGCCGGTGATTGTCCTTTGTCATTTTTTCTGGCGAATTATTGATAGCGTTAATATTGAATAACTGATGGTGTGAACTTTATATCCTTTGACTTTTGCCTCAAGCTAAATAATCAATCCCTGTATCCGTCTCAAAATCCCTGTCGTGCTTTCCTTCTAATTATTCTATGCCTTGCGAATACTAAATGTTAATAACTGACAAACTGCTACTTTCCTATCAGCGATGCAATCTCCGAGCATTTTTAGACACCTGCGGAGACTGGAAACAACTAGATCCCCCCAGCGACTTTTTGCTGAAACTGATGCGCGACAGCGCGACATACCAGCAGCAAGCTTTGGAAGACGAGACTTACCAACAACCATATTATCCTAGAGGGGATTGGGAAGCCGGCGCGGCCGCTACATTGAGTTTAATGCAGCAAGGGGTCGATCGCATTTACCGAGGAGTTCTGATCCAGGGCGAATTCGGCCAAACCAACGCCGCAACAACTTCTCTGGTAGGAATTGACGGTCAATATTTCCCAGAATTTGGCGAAATCCCCGAAACTCCCGTTGATATTTCATCCTCCAATCTGCACTCTTCAAACATTACCCTGATCAGCCGCCCCCATTTATTAATCAAACAGCCGGGACAATCAAAATTTGGCAATTGGAGTTATATTACTGCGGATATTTGGCTTAGCAAGCGACCAAAACAAGAGTATCAAATTATCGCAGCTTTTCACGCCCAAGTTTTAGCTTCCGTACAGGAAACAATGCCAGAGACTGCGTGGCTGATGCTGCGAAAAAAAGGGCTATACTCCGTGAATCTCGACCAGCGAACTCCTCAGATGTTCGAGATTTTAGATGATTGCATTCGGATGATAGAAAATCGGGATAAACCAGAGGTGTTCATTTCCCGGCAAAAGTGCAATCTTTGCGGTTGGTATACTATCTGTCACGCCGAAGCAGAATCTATTAAACATCTTTCCTTATTGCCGGGAGTTACTGCCAGCCGCTATGCTAGACTAAAAACTCTCGGAATTACTGATGTAGAAGCTCTCGCTAATGCTAGTTCCGCACTGCTGGCTGAGTATCCAGAATTCCCTGACAGAGTTGCTTTTGATGTGGTGCAGCAAGCTCGATCTCACTTGCTAAATCAACCGCTGTTGCGGGAAGAAGGAAGTTCGGCAACGGATTTTGTAACGGATGTAACGGATGTAACGGATAGAAGTTCGGCAACGGATTTTGTAACGGATGTAGCGGATAGAATTTCGACAGCGAACCCTGTACGGGATTTAACAAATTTAACGGATCTAGGTGTGAGGAAAGAAGGAATAAGGGAAGAGGCAGAAGTTAATGAATTTATAACCATACCAGAAGTTGCCGAGAAGAGTTTAGCAAAAGTTAATCTTGTTATGGGAAAAACTACAGAAAATCAACCTGCGACATCTTCTATACCTGCGCCAATTCTCCGCAAGAAACCAATTCCCTATTCCCAATCTGTGTTTTTGCCGATCGCCCCAATCGAACTCTACTTTGACATTGAAGCGGAACCTGAGTTAAACTTAGATTACCTCCACGGAGTCTTAGTTGTTGACAGGTACAACAATACGGAAAAATTCCACGGTTTTTTAGCAGAATCCGCAGCAGAGGAAGGTGCAATCTGGGAGCAATTTTTAGAATTAATGTGGGCTTATCCTATTGCTCCGATTTTCCATTTTTGCGACTACGAAGTCAAGACTTTTAAGCGGCTGGCTAAACTTTACAATACTCCAGCTTATTTGTGGAAACCCGTGCTGAAAAGGTTTGTAGATATTCACAAACAAGTGACGCAAAAGGCGATTATGCCGGTGGAAAGTTACGCACTCAAACCAATTGCCCGCTGGCTGGGTTTTGACTGGCGAGATGCTAAGGCGAATGGTGCTCAGTGCGTCTGCTGGTACGACGATTGGCTCAAAACTGGCGATCGATCGCTCTTGGAGGCGATCGTCCGGTACAATGAGGACGACTGTCGTGCTACTTATGTGGTAAAAGATTGGTTGACCAATTTTTTGCTGAATCATGAGCCGTGATTTTGAGATGTAATGAACCGCGAAGGAAGAAAGGGAAGAGGAAGAAAGGTAATAATGTATTTATTGGTAAAATGCGAAAGCTAGTAAAAGCAACTATATTTATTGTCTGTTTTTTGATGGCAGCAACTGTTGCTATTTGGGTAAATCAATCAGCTCAATCTTTCGCTGTTACGAAAATAGATTTTATCGGCAGAGCAATATTTCCTACAGGTTCTCCGTTTCAGGGGACGGAAATTGGCGGACTTTCGGGCATTACTTATGATGCCGAGAAACAAGTTTATTATGCCATTTCTGATGACCGCAGCAGCAAGGCTCCGGCGCGCTTCTATACTCTCAAAATTAACTTGCAATCTGGTAAACTGGAAAAAGAGCAAATTACTTTTACTGGTGTCACTACTTTATTAGATGAAAACGGCAAAGGTTTTCCTGAATTAAGTTTAGACCCGGAAGGGATAGCTTTTACTGGCAAGAGCGTGTTTGTTTCTTCTGAGGGAGATGTCGATCGCCAAATAAATCCTTTTATCAAAGAGTTCTCCCTCGATGGTAAACTCCTGAAAACGCTGGCAATTCCTCAACTATTTTTGCCGGATGACAAAGGCAGTAAAGGCATCCGCAACAATCTCGCTTTTGAAAGTTTAACTTTAACGCCCGATCGCAAATACCTATTTACAGCCACCGAAAATGCCTTGGTTCAAGATGGCGCCGTAGCTTCCCTGGAAACCGGGAGCCCGTGCCGGATTTTGCGCTACGATGCGGTGAGTGGCAATCCAGAAGCATCGTTTCTCTACATCACCGAACCGCTACCCACCGGTGCGAATCCTGTGGGAAAATTAACTACTAACGGTTTAGTGGATTTGTTGGCGATCGAGGATAACCGTTTGCTGAGTTTAGAGCGTGCTTTCTCCCTGGAAACAGGCACGACTATCAGAATTTTTGAGATTTCTCTGGAAAAGGGCGATCGTATTGAAGCACTCGAAAGCCTCAAAAGCCGTCTGGGCGAGGTTTCTCCCGCTCAAAAACGCCTGCTGCTGGATTTGGAAACGCTGAAAATTCCCCTAGACAACATTGAGGGGTTGACATTTGGCCCCGCCCTGGCGGATGCTAGCAGAGGTCTGATTTTGGTGAGCGACAACAACTTCAGCCCCCTGCAAGAGACTCAGATTTTGGGCTTCCAAATAAAAGTTCAAAAAACCTCTTGACAAAAGGTGAAGGTATAGGCATAATAGAAATTGTGCCTGAAAAAACGGCAAAACGAGGGACAGTAGTTCAATTGGTTAGAGCACCGCCCTGTCACGGCGGAAGTTGCGGGTTCGAGCCCCGTCTGTCCCGTTCTCTCGGAAGTCCAAAATAAAAAGTTGAAGATTTTTATAGATTAAAAGGGAGGGAAGTATGACCGTTACGCTCATTAACTCCTCCCCAGAAAAAACCACACAACGGGTGGTATTATCTAATATCAGTTGGCAGACTTACCAAAGCTTGTTAGCAGAAGCCGGAGACAAGAGATCCTCGCGGTTTTCCTATTTTCAAGAAGTATTAGAAATTATCATGCCATCAGATTTGCATGAAACTGTTAACTGTTTGTTGAAACAGTTTGTGACTACTTTAAGTGACGAATTAAAATTGAAACGCAAGGGATTTGGTTCGACGACTCTCAACCGTGAAGATTTAAAACAAGGTGCAGAACCAGATTCCTGTTTTTATATCCAAAATGTCGATCGCATTCGTGGCCGAAAAATTAACTTGTCAATTGACCCGCCACCAGATTTAATCATCGAAGTCGATCTCACCAGTCCATCTACTAATCGCTTGACTATCTATAAAAACTTAGGAGTTCCTGAAATTTGGAGATATCTCGGAGAGACTGTACAATTTTTTCAACTTCAGAACGGAGAATATGCAAGCTGTGAATACAGTGGCGCTTTTCCGATTGTTTCTTCAGGAATAATCAATCAATTTTTGCAGATGGCCGAGACGGAGGATGATACGACTATAATTGACGCTTTGCGAGTATGGGTCAGGGAGCAGTTACGATCGCCCGAAAATGAGCAATAATAATAAACTTAATTTAACTAATTCCTTTCTACCACGGACGATCGACTCCCAGCAGCGCTCAAAGGTGCGAGGAAATAAACGGTCGGGCTATCTGATATGTCAAAACCAGGACGATGGGCACGAGAATCGGAATCGCCACAAGTAGTCCCCATTTGCCAAACCTAAGTTTTTGACCGTCCGATTTGAAGAGGAAAATCACAGCGGCAATTCCCATAAGTATCCAGAGACCACCGAAGCCCATGAAGACTGTATAGCCTGCATCTTGCATTTTTTTTGACCTTTAATAGTAGTCCATCTTTAAGGTTAGTTGCAGTCTGTTTCTGCTGACATCTTCAGATAGACCGATCGAACTTATTAAATATGACTCATTTCGAGTAGGGTTGGCAGCGGCCTTGACTTTCGCACTCGATCCGCTGAGTTCGATCGCTCATAATTGTTGCTAAATCCGGTCTTCCCGTCAACAGCAGCCGCCAGTCAGCCCAAATTCCGTACAGCCAATTGGCGATCGCCCCGATCGCTGGTAACTTAGTCACAGCATAAACCCAGCCCATCCCTAAAATCTCGTAGGTGCGGCGAAAAACCTCCACATTTTTAATTGCCGTACCGTCGGGTAACACCGCGTGAATCCGCCCCATCGCCGTTTCGTAGTCGATTCCGCCGTGGGCCTCCGGGTTGTAGCCATCATCCGCGATATCCACAAACGACACTAAACCTCGCCCCGCGTCGCGTTTTTTCAAGAAATTAACCTCCCGCACGCACAGAGGACATTCACCGTCGTACAGCAACTCAATCTGCCAAGCAGGCGCAACAGAGTCGAGTGAGGGCGCAACAGATTCGGAAAACTCAGTTTTAGCAGCAGACATAGGGAAATATATTTTAATGTCGTCGATCGCACACAAACATTTTACAAGCATCAATAGTTATCAGGTGCGCCTTGGGTACTCCTGAAGCAGTTATTTGTGGTGTGAAAAATAGTCCCAAAGGTGAATCCAGTCTTGGCCACCCGCAAGCTATTATCATCAAGATGCCCTCTCCTGCCTTGCCGGAGACTTTACGCCCGATCGCCCGATAGTCGAATATCAAACAATTCGAGGCAAAGCACCTGCCCAGCACAACTGTTAATTCGGCAACCAAATATAATAAAATTTAAAGTCTTAAACATCAGCTATTCCCCCAACCAGCAAATTGCCCCCAATCTAAAAGCAAAAATCTACATGAATGTCAGAGTCCGTCTAGCCCCCAGTCCCACCGGAAACCTACACATCGGTACCGCCAGAACCGCCGTATTCAACTGGCTGTTTGCCCGCAATCAAGGCGGCAAATTCATCCTGCGGGTAGAAGACACAGACGTAGAACGTTCTAAAAGCGAATACACCGATAACATCCTCGAAGGCCTCACCTGGCTGGGTATGGAGTGGGACGAAGGCCCGAGTTTTCAGTCACAGCGTCTGGAAATATACCGCCAAGCAGTCCAAACCCTTCTCGACAATGGACTCGCCTACCGCTGCTACACCACGTCGGAAGAACTCGACGAAATGCGGGAAGCACAAAAAGCCAACAAACAAGCCCCCCGCTACGACAACCGACACCGCAACTTGACCAGCAAAGAGCGCGCTGCTTTTGAAGGCGAAGGGCGACAAGCTGTGATTCGGTTTATCATCGACGACGATCGCACAATTTCTTGGAACGACATGGTGCGCGACACCGTAACCTGGAAAGGTAGCGACCTCGGCGGCGATATGGTGATTGCCCGTGCATCCAGCGGCGGCGTCATCGGCCAACCACTCTACAACCTCGCCGTAGTTGTCGATGACATCGACATGGGCATCACCCACGTCATCCGCGGCGAAGATCACATCGGCAATACTCCGAAACAAATATTGCTCTACGAAGCTTTGGGCGCGACAATCCCAGAATTTGGCCACACGCCGCTGATTTTAAACTCCCAAGGACAAAAGCTTTCTAAACGCGACGGCGTAACCTCGATTTCTGACTTCAAAGATATGGGCTACCTGCCCGAAGCTTTAGTTAATTACATGACTTTGCTCGGTTGGACTCCGCCGGATTCAACGCAGGAAATATTTACACTGTCGGAAGCAGCAGAATTATTTACATTCTATCGAGTCAACAAAGCGGGCGCAAAATTTGATTGGGATAAACTCAATTGGCTTAACAGTCAATACCTGCACAAAATGCCAGTGCCGCAATTGACAGATTTGCTGATACCTTATTGGTGGCAGAAAGGCGGTTATGAGTTTGACTCAGAGGCCGATCGCCCCTGGCTCGAACAAATAGCTGCTTTAATCGGCCCGAGTCTCGTTCGCTTAACCGATGCTGTGGATATGTGCAAGGTTTTCTTCTCCACCACGGTGGAATACGAAGAAGAAGCACTCGCACAATTGCAGCAACCAGGGGCTGCACAGGCTTTACAAGCAGTTGTAGAAGCGATGGAAAGTCATTCATCCCTGACATCAGCGGAAGCTCAGAAAATCACTAAAAAGCTCAGTAAAGAGAAAAATCTTAACAAAGGGCTAATTATGCGATCGCTCAGAGCCGCTCTGACAGGTGCAATGCACGGCCCCGACCTGATAGAATCTTGGGTAATCCTTCACCAGCGAGGAACGGCTAAAACCCGTTTGCTTGATGCCATTAGCAACTTGAATTTGCCTGGTGTTGGTGTGGCGGCCGAAACTCCAACCCCAGAACAGCAAAACGCGGAAACTGCAACCGAAACTTCTGTCGCACAACAGCCGGCAGCGTCCGTTTCACCAGCCGAAATACCGACTTCAGCACCAGAGGTTTCAGCAGTCGAAATATCGGCTCCTGAAGCAGTGGCGGCGCCCGTTTCAGCAGTCGAAATACCGACTACAGAAACAGGCGAAGTGTCGGCTCTTGAACCAACCGACGGGGAGGTTGCAGCAGTCGAAATACCGGCTCTTGAAACAGCCGCAGCAGCAGTTGAAATACCTGCCGCCAACCAGCAAAAAACTATTGCGAGTGGAGAAATGACTTCATCAAACGAACCAGAAACAACCGTTATCATCACCGAAATTCCTGCCGGAAATGAAGCAGACAGTTCCAGCGATACCACAAAAGTCATAATTACCGACGAACCGCCAAGTCAGGCCCAGCAGATCAAAGAACAAATTATCTCAATTTTGTCCGAGTTTCCCGCTTACATCGGCAGCTTTTACGAACAGTACAAAAGTCCCCTGACTGTTATCGGTGTAATTATAGCCTCGATTGTCTCTTTGAAAGTGCTTTTGGGCGTAATAGATGAACTCAACGACATCCCCCTGCTAGCACCGACATTCGAGCTAATTGGTATCGGATACACCGGGTGGTTTGTCTACCGCTATTTGCTGCGATCGTCCAATCGGCAACAATTAGGTCAAGAAATTCAAGCCTTGAAAGAACAAGTTTTCGGCAAAAAGTCCTAAACTTTTGCTGGTAATTTGTTGAATTTGTGCCCGACACTGATAACTTTAAATAAGTTGTTAGTGTCGGGTTTTTAAATCAGGGCTGTTTCATTCTTTTGTAGGGGCAAACCCCCCGTGGTTGCCCCGATCGCTGAAATGCCCAATTTATCGTGTCTGGGCCTGGGCGGGCACGGGGGCACCGCCCCTACAAAATCCTGGTTTTTCTGAGAATGAAACCGCCCTGGTTTTTAAATGACTAATAACTAATGACTAATGACTGTTGACTAATGACTGTTGACTAATGACTGTTGACTAATGACTAATGACTAATCACTAATCACTAATAACTAATCACTAAACCCCAGCCGCAGTAAAAGCCGCCCAATAATAAGGATTGGCAAAAGGATAGGGTTTGCGGTTGCGAATTTGCTGCAAAGAAGCCTCCGCAATCAGGCGAGAACTTTGAGAAAGCCGATCGAACATTTGCGAAATTTGAGGTTGAAAATCCGCCAACAACACCTCCAATTCCTCGCTAGTCAAATCCCGCAGCCACCTTTGAGCGTCCAAGAGTGCGATCGCCACATCTCCCACCTGCAACCGAGAAAACCGTCCCAGATTTTCATAAAACTTGCTCGTCAGCAGCAGCGTAGAAACATCGTTCACCTTCCAAAGACTGCTAACCACACTAGACGTGCCAGCATACAACAAACCCGCCGACAAACCCACAAAATCTCCTCCAGCACCGCTAACTCCGCCAGCGGCAATTTCGCAACCCGATAAAGTAACTAAAAAATATTGTCTAAAATCCAGATTTAAAATTTCCTCCAAACTCAGAGAATCATTCCTCAAAAACACTGCGGATTTCAGTGGCCAAGCCAAATTAAGCAAACTAAAACAAGCAAAATGAGCGCATTTCTTCTGCTGCAAATGCCCTATTTGTTGGGGCAACTCCCCATTATTAGCAGACATTTCTGGGGAAAAAGCCTCTTTAATTGCCGGCTTATGGCGCACAACTTCTGTACTGGCAAAATACTGGGAAATAGTGCCGATTTCAATGTTGCTGTAGAACGCATCTCTGGTGAAAGTTGGAATGGCCAAAAGCTGCTGCAAACGGGGTCTGTACCGACCAATAGCCGCTCCGTGTGCACTTTGTCTCAACAGCAATAGCTGACAGCTAGGAGCATAGCGAATTCCTCCGGGAAATCGATCGATCAAATAAGTAGCAGGCGCTGCAACGTCGCCAAAAGACGAACTTTGAGAAAAATCCGAAAGGCTGTAGGTTTCCACCTCAAAACCGCTGCGATCGCTCCACCCAGACCTAAAAATTCCCCCACCATCCTCAAATCCGTCTCTCCCCGCCAGAGGCAAAGCGTGGAGTGGCAAAGCGTGCAAAAATCGGTGCGGCACAAAAATCAGCCGATCGCAATTATCGGGAATCAGCGCCACCACTCGATCGATTTCCAGCATCGTAGCCAAGCGTTTGAGGCGAGTCTGCAGATGATTGATCCAGCGACCTTTTTGTTCAGAATAAGCGGTGAGGTACTCCTGGCCCCAACTTTCGGCAGCCAAAGCATTTTCCGCCGAACACAGGTGAACGGCGGGATATTGTGCACTCTTTACCACCACAAAAGCAACCAGCAACTCCCCCAAACTCGCCCACACCACAGCAGCGCAATTGTCATCAGGCAACAATTGGCGAATTTGCTCAAAAGCGATCGGTTCAACTTTGTGAGCTAGGCTGAAGAAAGGGTCGTTTGCCTGCACCTCCCGCGCAATCAACCTATCAAACTGCTTCCACAATTGATTTAAGTGCATGAAGTCCAAGTTCGGCATTAGAGAACCGCTGTTCAAACCTTGGCTATCGCCCTCAGAAATCAAAGTCGTGTTCGGCTCAGGTTCTCCCTCTTCTTGGTGCCGCTGTTCCCCCGCTATTTCCAGTTGCAGCGACTCCAACTCGCTTCGCACCGCTGCAGGAATTTCGGCTTTCGGAGTCAAGTGGCATTTAAGCAGCAGTTCTACCAAATTCCGATTTTTGTGGCGTTCGGCGTATTCCAGAGCCTTAGCGTAATATTCAGGTTGGCTGGCGCCTAGTTCCAGGCAAACTTGCACCAGGCATTTATAGAGTCCAGCCCAGGTGCGGGTTAATTTGACTTTTGCGGTACTCGTCCGTGAAGCGTAGCTATCCCGTAGGGAATCGCCAAAATCAACTGTATCAACCCCAACTTCGCAACGCAAGAATTCCACAGTATCGACAGCAGCAGTAAAAACCCCGTAGGCGCGAAGCAAGTCGCCTCGAGTTCGGTAAGCTTGACCCAAATAAAATAAAATTTCAGCCCAGCGGTGGGGATAGGTTTCGCGAGTGTAGACTTGACAGGCACTGTGATAGCAGCCGATCGCGCTTTCCATGTGCGACAAGTTTTCCGCCTCCGTCAGTTGCGAATAAGCCCTACCGAGATAAATTTGCAGCATTGCCCAGCGGTTGGGATATGCCTGCCTGGTGTAGACTTCGCCCGCATTTTGATAGCAGGCGATCGCGCTTTTGAGGTTGCGGTTTTTTTCCCCTTTCACGTGTTCGCAGAAAGCGCGGCCAAGGTAAGCACACAGCATTGCCCAGCGTTCGGGAGATTTTTGGCGGTTGCAAAACAGCAAAGCATTTTGATAGCAGGCGATCGCCATTTCCATATTTTCGGCTTTTTCCCCTTTCACCCGCCGACTGTAGATCCTGCCGAGGTAAGTTTGGATCGAAGCCCAGACTTCGGGAAATTTGATGCGGGTGTAGACTTGTAAAGCATTTTGATAGCAGACGATCGCCATTTCCAAATTTTCCACCGGATCGCCTTTGATGCGATCGACAAACACCCGGCCCAAATTCCTTTGAGTCGTCGCCCACTGCTGCGGAAAAGCTTCCCGAGTCCGCACCTGCAAAGCTCTTTGATAGCACGTAACCGCATATTCGAGATTTTCAGCTCGGTTGCCCCGCAGCAACTCGCAGTAAGCATTTGCCAAATTATTTTGAGTTGTGGCCCAACGCCGGGGAAACACCTTGCGGTTGTAGACTTGCAAAGCATTTTGGTAGCAAGCGACTGCCAGTTCCAGATTTTGGGCTCGGTTGCCCTGCAGTCGCCGACTGTAAGCACGGCCGAGATTGTTTTGAGTGCTCGCCCACTCTTCCCCGAAAGTTTCGCGGGTGCGAACTTGCAGCGCGTTTTGATAGCAGGCGATCGCCTGTTCTAGATTGTCTGCCGGATCTCCCCTGAGACGCTCGCTGTAAGCGTTGCCCAGATTATTTTGCAGCGTCGCCCACTGTTCGGGGTACTGTTCGGGCGTGCGTACTTGTAGGGCATTTTCAAAGCAAGCGATCGCCTGTTCGATATTTTGAGCCTTATCACCTTTGGGGCGATCGCTGTAAGCGTTGCCCAGATTGTTTTGCATCACCGCCCATTCTTGGGGAAAGTCTTTGCGGGTAAACACCTTAGCAACTGTTTCGTAACCGGCAATTTCGATTTCCAAGTTATTAGCCTTGCTGCCGAGGGGAAACCGCCCAATTTTGTTGCTCAGATTGCCGATTAACGCTGCAATGCGCCTTCTCTCGGATTCTTTGGCAGCAGAAAACACCAAATTTGCCCAGCAGCGCAGCAGTTCTGCGAAATTCTGGTCGAGTTTGTCCAAATTGTTTCTCAGCAGCGAGTACAGGTGCTGCGAATCAGCGCTACGCGCCACTGCTTGCAATACTTCTGCTAAAAAAGCCAGATATGCTGCCCCGGTTGCGGGCAATTTATAATTCCCTTTTGCAGATTCTAAAGGTGCGATCGCCCTTTGGAAAAATTTTGCAGCTTTCAGCAAGCTTTCTCGCGTCAGCGCCACTTCTTCCACATAAAGCGTTTGCACGAACCCAAAGTCGATCGATTTTGAGTCAGTCCTCAAAATCAAATCTATTCCTAAGTCCACAGGATTTTCCAGCAGCGCTTGGAGCATATTAACATCAGTTTTGCGACGCTGTTCATCCATCGTGCATTCCGCCGAATTATTAACGATAGGATCGCTGCTTCTGTGCAGCAATTAAATCACTTCCTGGTTTAAATTTCAATCTCTAACCGGAGGTACGAGTCGCCCAGGGGATTAAACCAACCTGATTTTTCCACCATACACATCGCCACAACGTATTTGCTTAAAAAAACAGGCTTCGGCACAAGTCTTAAACTTAACAAACCCGCCCCGACAGACGTGCAGCGGGGCGGGTTTAATTTTACCCTGATAGATTTTAGACTAAGAAAGCCGATTTCTGGGAAACTATTGGGTGTGATAACGAGAAATCTGGTAAAGAAACCGGCTTTCTGAGGAATAGTGGGTCTAGATATGGCAATCGCCATTGGTATCAAATTAAGCCTGAAACCCCTGATAAATGTCGCTTTTAGGCAAAGTCTAGATCCCCCTAAATCCCCCTTAAGAAGGGGGACGAAAGAGAATACTCCTGTCCCACCCCCTACTCTCTTTATTAAGGCAGGCGCCAGGGTGATCTGGCCTTAATAGTCAAACATCAGTCTGTAAATGGGTTTGACGTTAAGTTGACACCAATGGGCAATCCTTAGTTACAGCGCTACAGCTAACACAAATTCACTCAGTAGATTTTACTGTACCGCTTGAGAACGCAAGGCTGACTCCACTGCCTGCAGAGCTCGATCGACTTCAGCAGCAGTGACAATCAGCGGCGGGACAAACCTCAGCACTTTCGGCCCTGCGGGAACCAACAACACTCCGGCGGCGATGGCAGATTTGACGATATCAGCGGATGTAAGTTCGATATCAGCTTGCAATTCCATCCCGACAATCAAACCCCAGCCGCGCACTTCGGCAATTAAATGCGGATATGTGGCCGCCAACTTGTTGAGGCCTGCTTTCAACTGTTCCCCGCGCTGCTGCACGTTTTCCAGAAGGTTTTCCCGTTCCAAAGTTTGGCAAACGCACAAAGCTACAGCGCAAGCAAAAGGATTGCCACCGAAAGTGCTGGCGTGACTTCCCGGTTCAAATACATCGCAGAAAGATTTGCACAGCATAGCGCCGATCGGGATACCGCCGCCCAATCCTTTGGCAGATGTAAAGATATCCGGTTCAATGCCAAGGTTTTCGTAGCCCCAGTATTTGCCGCTGCGTCCCATCCCGACTTGCACTTCGTCGAGAATCAGCAAAATGCCTTTTTCGTCGCAAATTTCCCGAATTCGCTGGAAGTAGGCGATATCTCCGGGGCGAACTCCGCCTTCGCCTTGCAGCGCTTCCAGCATAATTGCAGCTACTTGGCGTTCGTCTTTGTCGAGTTGCTCGATCGCACTTTCGATCGCACTAATATCGTTGTATGGCACGTAGTGAAATCCGGGAACCAAAGGACTAAAACCCTTC
Organism: Microcoleus sp. SVA1B4; assembly: GCF_036700545.1. Classification (NCBI taxonomy): domain Bacteria; kingdom Bacillati; phylum Cyanobacteriota; class Cyanophyceae; order Oscillatoriales; family Microcoleaceae; genus Microcoleus; species Microcoleus sp. SVA1B4. The sequence continues at coordinate 4,126 of NZ_JAUBPB010000052.1, read as the reverse complement.
TGATATTTAGGCTGTCCCGTTGCCGTAATTGTCGCCAAAGTCCGCCCGTGGAAACTCGCAACAGCGGTAATGATCGTCGGATTCGAGATATTTAATTTTTCGTGGGCGTATTTGCGGGCGAGTTTAATTGCCGCTTCATTAGCTTCCGCACCGGAGTTGCAAAAGAAGGCTCTGTCCGCGCAAGAATGGTCTACAAGCCACTTTGCCAGCTCGCCCTGTACGGGGATGTAATAAAGGTTAGAAACGTGGTGCAGGGTCTGAATTTGCTGAGTTACCGCTGCAATCATTGCCGGGTGGGCGTGTCCCAGGGTGCAGGTAGCAATACCAGCCACAAAATCGAGATATTCGCGGCCCTCGGTATCCCAAACGCGGCAGCCGAGGCCCCGTTCTAGGGCGATCGCAAAACGCCCGTAAGTTGTCATTACATAGCTGTCGAAGCTCTCAGAACTGAAGAGACTGGCTTCGGCTTGCACGCTTGGTTCTTTTAATAAGGTTTCTGGACTCACGAATCGCTCCTTAACACATAATATGTAGACCTCGATTGTACGGTAAAAATCCAGGTTAGCGGTGCAGGCTGTTAGTTTTGTCATAAAATCATAACAGTAACCTCAATTAATCCCTTACAAATCTACTGATGAGTTATTACATTTCTCCTAACTTTCTCGATAAAGTTGCGGTGCACGTCACTAAGAACTTTTTAAATTTACCCGGGGTAAGAGTTCCCCTAATTTTGGGAATTCACGGCCGCAAAGGAGAAGGCAAAACTTTTCAAACCGAACTGGTTTTTCGGCGGATGGGCTTTGAACCGGTGATGATATCTGGTGGGGAATTAGAAAGCCCGGATGCGGGAGATCCGGCGCGTTTAATTCGCTTGCGCTATCGGGAAGCGGCGGAGCAAATTCGCGTGCGCGGCGAGATGTGCGCCATCTTTATTAACGATTTGGATGCCGGTGCTGGCAGGTTCGATACTACTACTCAATATACTGTCAATACTCAGATGGTCAATGCGACTCTGATGAATATTGCTGATAATCCAACTAACGTGCAGTTACCGGGAAGTTATGACAGTACGCCGCTGCACCGAGTGCCGATTATTGTCACCGGAAATGATTTTTCTACGCTGTACGCGCCGCTGATTCGCGACGGGCGGATGGAAAAGTTTTATTGGGAACCCAGCCGGGATGATAAAATTGGGATTGTTGGGGGAATTTTTGAGTCGGACAAATTGTCAAAAACCGATATTGTGGGGCTAGTCGATCATTTTCCCGATCAGGCGATCGACTTTTTTAGTGCTTTGCGATCGCGCATTTATGACGAACAAATCCGCGAATTCATTCACAAAATAGGAATTGAGCGAGTTTCCAAGCGTTTGGTAAACACTTTGGAAGCAGCGCCAGATTTCCAGAACCCGAATTTCAGCCTCGCTCATTTATTAGAAATGGGCAGTTTGATGGTGGGTCAACAAAAGCGGATTCAGGAAATGCGCTTAGTAGATGAATACAACCAATCGCGCCTGTTTAACGTTCAAGGAACCCCCAATGCTGCGGCTGCTGTGCCAACGCAAAGTCAATTAAACGACCCGTCATCCAAATATTATAAGGCTTACGTCGAGCCAAGTTCTGAAGGTGGTAACGGTCATGCGGCGCGGCTGAGTTCCGAGGTATTGGAACAAGTAAAACAGTTGTTAGCAAGAGGCTGCAAAATTGGCATGGAATATGCAGATAATCGCCGATTTAAGACAGGTTCTTGGCAAAGTTGTGCGACGATTAACAGTGCACAGGAAAAAGATGTGGTTGCATCTTTAGAAACTTGTTTGGCGGAACACGGCGGCGAATACGTGCGGCTGATTGGTATCGATCCAAAAGTCAAGCGGCGGGTAGCTGAAACAATTATTCAGCGACCGAATTAGGACAAGCGGTTACAGATTTAAATTCTTGCATATTTGGGGCGGGCTAGAAGCCCACCCCACAAGATTATGATTTTTTTACATAAAATAGACCTATTATAGTCGTTCACTTTCATCTCTTGAAATTATCTGCGTTCATCTGTGTTTATCTGCTTAAAATCTGCGGTTAACCGGCTCTATCAAAGATTTATCCAATCACTCTATTGTGCAAAAATTTATCAAAAGTTGCCCGATCGCACATAGCACCTTGAGCACCCACTTTAGTTGTGCACAGAGCGCCCGCTGCTGCCCCCCACCGTACCGCCTCTGACAACGACAGACCGGCATCTAAGGCAGAGGCCAACCCGCCGTTAAAAGCATCGCCAGCGGCCACAGTGTCGATCGCCTCCACAGCAAAAGCCGGTACAAAAAACGTTTCATCCGCCGTAACAGCAACAGCCCCGCGATCGCCCAATTTGACAATAACATTCTCGACACCGCGCTCCTGCAAATGTTTTGCAGCTACAATCGCTGTTTCCGTGTCATTCACCCGAAAGCCGACTAACTGGCTGGCTTCCACTTCATTCGGCGTGATAATGTCAATTAGCGGATAAAGTTCCAGTGGCAAATCCGCCCTAGCCGGTGCTGGATCGAGAATAACTCGCACCCCCGCTTCACGAGCAGCTTTCGCAGCTTTTTGCACAACTTCCAGGGGAATTTCTAACTGTAACAACAAGGATGTAGTTGCTGTTAACAGTTTTTTGAGACGTTCTATATCTGCTTCACCGACATTGTTATTCGCGCCCGGAATCACAATAATATTATTTTGACCTGTCTCGTCTACGGCGATAATTGCCACTCCTGAATGAGTGTTTTGGTCTATTAATACATTGTCTGTATTTACCCCATAAGATTGTAGATTTGTCAATAATTCTTCAGCAAATTTATCGTTGCCGACGCGACCGATGATGTGGGTAGAAGTGCCGAGACGGGCGGCGGCGACGGCTTGATTTGCTCCTTTGCCACCGCCTGCTGTGAAAAAATTGCTACCGATGATAGTTTCCCCTGGCTGCGGCAACCAGGGAGTTTTTGCTGCTAGGTCGATGTTGATACTGCCGAATACGATGATGGTCATAAATTATTCAATTTGGTAATTGGTAAGCTGTAGCGCATTTAATTTGTAAGCTACTTTTTACTTAAACTCTTGTGGGGCGGGCAGGATAGCGCGGGGCGATCAAGTTTCAATTTAAATGCCAAATAACTTAATTTGTAATTGGTAATTCTCCCACTCTCCCATTCTCCCCCTCTCCCCCTCTCCCTCTCTCCCACTCTCCCTCTCTTCCTTAAGACGTGCTAGAACAGTTATGGTCTTCATCGGTCAATTCAATGGCTGCAATTACTCTCGATCGCAATCCCTGTGTCCTGCTAGTTGAAACAGACGAAGTTCTCGCCGGACACTTGAGTCTCGACTTAAAATCCTCCGGCTACGAACCGGTAGTGGCTTCTAATACCGCCACAGGCCAACATTTAGCCCGTGAATTGCAGCCAGCTTTGATTGTAATCGATCGCATACTTGGCGCTGAGTCGGGGCTGTCACTGTGTTCTCACCTCAGAAGTATTGGCAATCGGGTGCCGGTGCTGCTATTGGTCGGTCGTGATACAGTTGACGATCGCGTAGCTTGTCTGGAAGCTGGGGCGGATGATTATTTTCTCAAACCTTACCGCACTGAGGAGTTTCTGCAGTTGGTGCGCTTGTATTTGCAGCCGGATAACAGCAGCAACGAACAATTGAGGTTTGGCGATTTAGTTTTGGATTTGGCCTCTAGGCGGGCCCTGCGGAACGGACGGGCGATCGACCTTACGATGAAGGAATATGAGCTGCTAAAGTATTTGATGGAACATCCCCGCGAGGTTTTGACGCGGGAACAAATTCTGGAAAATGTTTGGGGTTACGACTTTTTGGGTGAGTCGAATGTGATTGAGGTTTACATCCGCTATCTGCGGCTCAAGATTGAAGATGAGGGTGAAAAGCGCTTGATTCAGACGGTGCGCGGTGTTGGCTATGTGATGCGGGAAGCTTGAAGAAGTCAGTTGACTGTTGACTGTTGGTTAGGATCGCGAATTAAATAACTTATAATTTTAATTGTTATTGTGGGATGGGCGTCCCGCCCCGCCTTTTTTGTCGGGCGGGGCGCCCAACCCACAAAAATGTTGTAGTTAATTAATTATAAATACATATTT
>NZ_JAUBPB010000162.1:0-1577 GCF_036700545.1 Microcoleus sp. SVA1B4 | reverse complement strand
CCAAACAGCCAGTCATCCCCTGCACCCCCATTGAGAATATCGCTATCTTTCCCTCCGTAAATAGTGTCATTACCCTGATCACCGTTAATAGTATCTTGACCTTCATTGCCGTATAACAGGTCATCGCCACTACCACCGTTGATGCAGTCTTGCTGGCCGTCTTCACCCACAGCGCCTCGTTCATTTTGCCCGCGATCGCCAAAAATAGTATCATTACCTTCATCGCCGCACAAAATATCGTTGCCATCATCCCCGTAAATCAAATCATCGCCCGCATCTCCCTGTACAACATCATCATCCTTACCTCCACGAAGCGTATCGTTACCAAAACCCCCACTCAGAGAATCGGAACTCTCACCACCATTGAGAAAATCATTTCCATCTCCCCCAAATAGCAAATCGCGGCCATCAACATCCGACACTAACTCGTTTTGCTTCCCACCATAAAGCGAATCATCCCCCTCATCCCCGACAATGGTGTCGGCACCGAGTTCACCCCAAATCCTGTCATTATCTTTGCCACCGTAAACTAAGTCATTACCTTTGCCAGCAAAAATGCTATCGTTACCGCTACCGCCGCCGATGAGATCGCCGGTGTCGTTACCGAAAATTAAATCACCTTCAGATGTCGCAACACTACTGCCAAGTTGAGTGCCGTAGTCGCCGATGATGGTGTCGGAACCTTGATTGCCGTAGAGAGTATCCGAGTCAGTTTCGCCGAAAATACGATCGTCCCCTTTGCCTCCAAACAGCAAATCCCGTCCGTTGCCACCTCGCAAGGTGTCGTCTTGTTCTTGGCCGTGAAGTAAGTCTTTGCCATCGCCTCCTGTCAGCAAATCGAAGCCGTCTGGGTCACTGTCTAGGGAGTTGAGGACGCCACCAAACAGAGAGTCGTCTCCCTTGTCGCCCCAAAGGGTATCGGGGCCTTTGTCACCCCAAATCAAGTCGTTGTCGATGCCACCGTAGGCTATGTCAGGGCCTTTGCCTGAATAAATAGTGTCATTGCCTTGAGTGCCTGCTATGGCGTCGCCTGAATCACCGCCGAAAATTAGGTCGCTGTCGTTGTCGGTTAAGTCGATGTTGTTGCCGTTGTCGCCGACTATGGTGTCGCCACCGCGATCGCCGTACAATGTGTCGGAGTTGCGATCGCCAAAAATGCGATCGTCTTGTTTGCCGCCAAATACTACATCGTTGTCTTTGCCGGCGTAAACGATGTCGTTACCGAGTCCGGCTGCGATGAAGTCTCGCTGTTGTTCGCCGTATATGATATCGCTGCCGCCTTCACCTAACACTGTGTCGTCGCCCTCAAATGAGAGAAACAGTTCGTTAGTTTCGTTCCCTGTTAAGGAATCGTTTCCCTCTGTCCCGATGCTGGTGTTTTGGATGTCGATGAGTTGGGCGGCGTTGGAGTCGAAGTTGAGTATTTCCGAAGGCTGGGGTGGGATAAATGTGATCAGAGGGGGCTGGGGCAGGGGGTCGCAACCGCAACTGGTATCGGGTTCGGCTACTGGGTTGAATATGGGGGTTGGTTCTGGGGCGGGTGTGGGTGTTGGTGGTGTTGGTTCTGGGGCGGGTGT
>NZ_JAUBPB010000161.1:0-1586 GCF_036700545.1 Microcoleus sp. SVA1B4 | reverse complement strand
GTATCCGCTCAATAAGTAGGGGTAGCAGAGAAAAAAAGTAAGCAGAGTAAAAAAAGTGTTATAAAATAGGACACATGACGCCAAAGACTATTTCACAAGACAAGTCATCCTCCAATATACTGCAAACCATCGACCCCTCAGGTATTGCAGACGAATCAATGCGTCAGACAGTAGAACTCTTACTGAACCTCATAGAACAATTACAATTAAAAGTCAAAAACTTAGAATCAGAGAATCAACGGTTAAAAGATGAAAATAACCGATTGAAGGGAGAACAAGGAAAACCAGACATCAAAGCCAACTCCAAAGGATTCAAAAGTCAGCACTCTTCAGAAAAAGAACGAAAAACGCCAAAAAAGCACAAAAAAGGCAGTAAGAACGCCACAATAAAAATAGATCGAGAAGAAATACTAGAATACCCCACAGACCAACTGCCAGCAGACGCAGAATTTAAAGGATACGAACAAGTAATCATCCAAGATATCAGCTTGGCAACCGACAACATATTGTTCCGTAAACAGAAATATTACTCACCCTCACTCCGAAAAACTTATGTAGCAGAACTACCAATGGGCTACGAAGGAGAATTTGGACCAGGAATCAAAGCCTTAATCATTAGTTTGTACGCTAGGCGGCAATATGACGCAAGGCAAACTACTAGATTTTTTAGCAGATTTAGGCATTTCCATTTCAGCAGGTTATTTATCCAACCTGCTAATCAAAAACCACTCCGGTTTTAAAACCGAGAAAAAAGAAGTTTATGATTCAGGACTAGCGAGTAGCCCCTGGCAACACTTCGACCAAACAGGCGCGCGTGTAGGTGGAGTCAACCATACCACCAATATCATCTGCAACCCTTTATATACAGTCTACTTTACGACAGCCAATAAAGACCGACTGACGGTATTGAAAGGATTACAGCCCGGACGAGAACTGAAATTTATTCTAAATCCACTGACATTCTCACTAATTGAGGACTTCAAAATCCCGATTAAATGGCAAAACGCTCTCAAGCTATTACCTCAAGAAACGGTGTTGAGTGAGGCACAGTTTAATCACAAACTAAATAAGTATTTACCCAAACTGGGTTCCCAACAAGTTACCCGGATTAAGGAAGCAGCAGCTATTGCTTTCTATCATCAGCAAACAGATTGCCCAGTCGTACAAACTCTCTGTTGCGATGATGCCCCCCAATTCAAGTTAATCACTACTGATAGAGCGTTATGTTGGGTGCATGAGGGAAGGCATTACAAGAAGTTAAGCCCGGTATTCCATTGCCATCAAGTAATTTTAGAGCAGTTTCTCGATGATTTTTGGGATTATTATCGGGAATTATTAGCTTATAAAAATGACCCCAGGACTGAAGCTGCACTGCTTTTAAGGTCGAAATTTCGGCTGCTTTTTGAAACTCAAAGTGGCTATGAATTGTTGGATGAACGCAAACACTTAACTGCGACAAAAGTATCGGAGTTGCTTAGAGTTTTAGAGCACCCTGAATTACCTCTACATAATAATCCGGCTGAGTTAGCTGCCAGAACTATGGTGCAGCGACGTAATATTAGTTATGCAACTCAAACGATTGAGGG
>NZ_JAUBPB010000160.1:0-1587 GCF_036700545.1 Microcoleus sp. SVA1B4 | reverse complement strand
GGAGTATTTGCGCGAGTCAATGCCACGGCGCAAACTACACCACTCTCTAAATCTTTGAGGATGTGGCGTTTATATCCCAATACGGTTTACTTAAGGGTTAGGAGGCTTTAAAATATTAAAAATAGGAGAATTAATTTTTATTCCAGTACCTCTGTGTTTAACTTTTTTGGATTTAAATTTTGAAACAGGTTTTTTCACAACTCTTGGGTTATTTCTCTCAACTCTTTGTGGCAAAGTCGCATCAAGAATCTCCAAATTCAACCAAGTAAAAAAAAGGGGATTTCTTGTGCTTCTAGTCGCTGGAATTTTGGGACAGCGCGACGAATAACTCGTAATGTACCCGTGAAAGAGATACTTAATGGGGAAATTTCTGCACTATGCGCTGTTTGACAAATTAATGACCGGACAGCCCAATGTCCTAATAATAGGCCATAAATTTCTTGTACTACTTCTCTTGGTCTTTGAGAGCGAACATGAGTTTTTCTTTCCCCGATATGTACTTTGAATTCATCAATTGTATTTTCCACTTCCCAACGTTGATGATATTCGGCCGCCAATAACTTTGCCGGAAATCTTTGAGGGTCTAATAAACTTGTAATTAAACGATACTTAATTTCTGCTGTTGGGTCATTTAAGTTTTCAATCGTGTACTCAATTACTCTGATTTGGATTGGTTTAAATCCTTTTTTCCTGAATTGGCCTGGGGGATTAATAAAACTTAAGTAAGAACCATCTTCTAGCTGTGTTTCGTTGAGGAATTTAACATTTGATGGAATTCTTCCTAAATAGCCACAACCCTTGCTGAGCGTGGTCCATACCATCGCATACGAATGCAAACCTCTATCCCACATTAGCAACATTTCTTTAGTAACTGACCGCAATAATCTTAACGCTCTGACTCTTTCTCCCATCTTATATGGACATATTAAGGCATCAAATATTAAGTGTGTTCCTGCTTCTACTAAAATAACTAATCTAGCTTTTGGAAAAGCAGCTCTTGTACCTGGACGGCTACCTGGACGACCAAAAACTCTAGCATTTTCATCACTGTCTGGGATGTCACTCGCAGGTTCCATCTATTGCTACAACTCTCAATCCATTCAGAAAAGCTCCTACTGTTTCAGTTGTAGCCATTGGTCGTACCAACTGATTAAATAGCTGGCTCATTACAGAAGGCCCTAATCTTTTTCTGGCTTTAGTAATAGCTGCCTTGCAGGGAGTTTTCCAGAATTTACCAGTTTTCAACCAGACTTCATTAAGTCCATCAATCAGATTCTTTAGTACGTCCCGCATTGAGTCTTTTGACCATAAGCTCATTGCTACGATCAAACATACTACCAGTTGTGATGGTAGCGCACGATGCCGTTTTTCTTTTGCTTTTGTTTTCAGGATAGCCGCTTCTATTTCTGTTGATGGAATCGCTCTCTCTATTGCTTTGAATACCTCGCTACTTTTGAGCTTGGGAGATTCTAAGCTGTTGTGCCTTTAAATAGGGTATAATAAAAAATTAGGTATCCGCTCAATAAGTAGCGGTAGCACAGAAAAAAAAATAAGCAGAGTACACAAAGTGTCATAAAATAGGACACA
>NZ_JAUBPB010000159.1:213-1592 GCF_036700545.1 Microcoleus sp. SVA1B4 | reverse complement strand
GTAGATACTGTCTTGACCTGTCAAGGGGTAGCAGTCAAATAATTGGGGTCGAAAGGCTTTTGGGATTTTAAAATCCCAAAAGCCAAATGCACCAGTTTCCTCATCAGCGCACCAATCACCTGCATTTTGACCTTTCCGCGACCCAATAATCTCTCGCTCATAGCTTTCAGCAAGGGGTTGTAACGCATTGCCACTACAGCCGGCAAATACAACGCTTTTCGCAGCCGGACATTGCCGGTGCATGACAAACGAGTTTTGCCTTTAACAGAAGTCCCAGAACTACGTTCACAGGGAGTCAAGCCTGCATAAGCGGCTAGTTGACGGGCATTGTTGTAATCGGAAACATCACGAATTTCAGCTAACAATACCGAGGCCGTCTGTTCACCAATTCCAGGAATTGAGGTCAATAGGTCACGCTGTTGTTTTAAATGTGGATGTTGGTCAAAATGGTCGCTAATCAGTTTTTTGATTAGTTTTTGTTGCTCTTGTAGGTACTCCAAATGTGCAAGGGTAAGCCCAGCAACAGTTGGCGTAGCTGTCTCCAAACGGTTTTGTTCGCTCGTCATCATTTCTGTGACAGATTCGAGCCGTCGCAGCAAAGCTTGTAATTCCTTGATTTCAGGCGCGGTTGGTGTCCACAGATCGGGTTTCATCGCCGCACAAAAACGAGCAATCAGTGCTGCATCTACGGAGTCGGTTTTAGTTCGCAGAAGTTCGCTTTTAGCAAACCCTTTAATCCGGGCCGGATTGACGATACTTACCTGAAAGCCAGCCCCATAGAGGAATTCGGCTAAAGCGTCCCCGTAAATGCTAGTAGCTTCCATACAAGCATGGATCTCGACTACATTTTGTTGTTTGAGCCAGTTATGTAAACTCTCAAACCCTTGAGTATTGTTAGTAAACTTTTTGGGTTTAGTCGCACGACTTTCAGTCAGCAATGAGACATAAAAGTCTTTTTTACTGATGTCTATGCCTAAGACTGTTGATGTCATTTTTGGCTCCCAATATACTCCGATTTATGAACGAACCGACAGGCAATTGAAGACTAACCTTGTCAATGCAGGCTTTCCCGATCACAAGAGCGAGAGCCTAAGATACTGTCCAGCTTAATGTGCGCCTGTCATCAGTAATGGGAGCTTATCTACGCAACAGACTTATGCAGTCTAAGGGGCGGGCCAACTTCACCAATTTCTGATGTCCTTAAACAGCACTTTCCACTGAAACTTGCACCAAGCGTCAGAAACTTTCTTGTTTCTTTAGATTTACCAAGAAGAAGGTAAGCTCGCCTGAGTGACAGCTCGATCGCCTGAGTGACAGCTCGATCGCCTGAGTGACAGCTCGATCGCCTGAGTGACAGCTCGATCGCCTGAGTGACAGCT
>NZ_JAUBPB010000159.1:0-113 GCF_036700545.1 Microcoleus sp. SVA1B4 | reverse complement strand
CGGTCGCCTGAGTGACAGCTCGATCGCCTGAGTGACAGCTCGATCGCCTGAGTGACAGCTCGGTCGCCTGACTGACTCTTTTAAGATACAAGGGGCGGGTTCGCCAACAGCCT